>AYTS01000127.1 GCA_002009475.1 Candidatus Brocadia carolinensis
GGTCCTGACTTGTATCCAGGGATTCACTAAGAGGAATGTCTGGAGTACGTCTCTGAGCTTGTCAGCGGGAGAGCCAGGAACATCCTGGAATTAGCATCATGAAGAGCTGGGTTTTATGGGGGACATCTCCCCATTGCCCAGCTCTTCGTGTTTATAGATTATCTACCTTGATTTTTTTTTATTAAAAATATAAACTATAGTTATTGATTGAAAAATAGAACTTGCGTTGATGGGGAAAAGGAGACACTTATATATGATGAGAATAATTGCGAAATATTTTGTTATAATCTCTGCAGTGATAGTTTCAATTTTTTTATTCAGGAGTTTTTGCCGCTGGTATTGTAAAGCATAAAAAGATTGAGATTAATAACCTATTGGATGAACCCAAAATAGTGTTCGAAGAACAAACCTATAATTTTGGCAAGATTTATATTGGCGAGATTGTTGAACATGGATTTAAGTTTAAAAATCAGGGATCTGCTGAATTGTTAGTAAAAAAATGTTAAATCATCATGTGGTTGCACCGCAGCCCTGGTTTCGAAAAGTCATTTACTCAAGGATGAAACCGGCGAGGTACAGGTTAAATTCAATCCAGGCCGTTACGTAGGGATGGTGTCAAAATCTGTTACCGTGAATTCAAATGATCCTGAGTCTTCATCAGTGAAACTTACTATTGCAGGAGAAGTGATCGAGGAAGTTAGTGTTAATCCGCGACTACTTAGTTTTGGCATCATAAGAAAAGGCGATTCTAGTACCAGAAGTGTTGAAGTAAAGACAATACCTGAATTAAAAATTAAGGTGAAAAAAGTTGAATCTCCTAATCCCTATATTTCATTCACAGACAATAAAGCTGATAAGGATGGTACGAATCGTTTCCAAGTTACTTTTAGCAATTACGAATACATTGGTAAATTTACGGGAGTTATTTTTATTTATACAAGTAGTAATAGACAAGAAAGATTAGACATTCCATTTTCCGGAGAAGTTATTGGAGATATTACGTTTTATCCAGAAATAGTCTCTTTTGGGCAAATAACTCAAGAGCAGGATGCTAATAAGTCGGTAATTCTTAATATCGTGAATAATGACGTAAAAATCGAAAAGATTGAGGTTGATCCAGACACAATAAATTACACGATATCTGAATTAAATAATGCTAGTAAGAAAATAAATATTACCCTAGGGAAAGAGTCGACCGTCGGGAAAATTACCGGAAGTTTGAAAATTTACACGAACAGCACTATTCAGCCAATCATTCAGATTCCTATAAGCGGAGAAGTAAGGAATTGATTTCTATGAAGAAATTACTTCTCTATTTGTCTATTTTTTTTTTAGTACTTTCCCAGGAAAAAAGCCATGCGCACTCAAGTGAGTTTACTATAATATTTTCAGGGGAAGAATTGGGAAACTTAGAACCTTGCGGTTGTTATGAAGGACAACTTGGAGGTATTGCTAAGAGGTATTCTTTTATTGATTTCTTTCGAAAACAGAAAAATCCCATCTTACCGATAAGTTTTGGTGATCTCCTGAAAAGTTGTGGCCGGCAGGATGAGATTAAAATGGAGACATTGTGTCGTGCATTGGGATTCATGGGTTATGTGTTACACAATCTTGGTGAAAAAGATATTGAAATTAATCCACAGGTACTCAGTTTTTTATCTCAGACGCAGAGTGTAGAGTTTCTTTCCACCAATGTAAATATTGATGCTCCATTTCCAATAAAGATTAATCAAACTATTATAAAGGATTGTTTTGATCTTGGCTCTCCTGTAAAAATTGCCTTTTTAGGCATCCTTTCCAGGTCGTTGCTGGGTTCCAATGTAAATGAATATATAACCGTCTCTGAACCCACAAAGGCTCTAAAGCCTTTCATCAAACAATTGAAAAATAAGGTAAATCTCATTGTGTTACTTTCACACGCAACCATGGAGGAATCAAGGGAAATTGCAAAATGTTTCCCGGACATAGGATTAATTATTACGGGTCATCATATCGAGGAGCCACAGGACTCAATAACCTATGTAAACAATACCCCGATTGTTTCTGCTGGAACGGGTGGCAAGTATATTGGAATAGCAAAGTATGGAGTAAATAAGAAAACCATAGAGAGAAAAACGGTTGAAGTTATTCCATTAGACCATACGTATAATGATTCACAAGAGATGGTGGCATTATTACAGGAATACCAACACGCTTTAACAGAGGAAGATTTATTAAGTAAAATACCGCAAGCACCTTTACCAAATGGGTTGTCATATACAGGGAGTTTTACTTGTAGTGTGTGTCACAAAAGAATCTACGATCATTGGTACAAAACTTTACACGCTAAGGCCTATAATACCCTGGTAGAGGCCGGACATCAATATGATCCGGAGTGTATTAAGTGTCATACAACAGGATATGGGGATATTTCCGGATTTTTAAATTATGAAAAAAGTCAGAGCTTAATAAATGCAGGATGTGAAAGCTGTCATGGTGCCGGGAATAACCATATTAAAAATGTAAATGAAGCGTATGGCTCAACGGATGAAAGAAGTTGCGAGTTATGTCATGATAGTGAACATAGTCCAAAGTTTCAATACAAAGAATATTGGAAAAAGATTGCACATCCAAAAGAATCACTGAAAAAAACTTCCAGAAAATAGTAAATCTCCATAATCAAGATTGCATTTTTACTGACATCAACATTAGGCATGCAGAACGGTGTTTAGCTTTTCTGTATTAGCTGCAGATTTAAAAAAAAATGATGTGGCAGGTATAATAAAACGGTTTTAAGATTATTTTAGCAGATCAGTGGAGGGTAACGAAACATGCCGGAACTTAGAAAGGACCCTATTTCAGGTCGTTGGGTTATTATTGCTACAGAAAGGGCTATGCGACCGACCGATTTTAAGTCGGAACCACAGTTCATAAAAGGAGGATTTTGCCCTTTTTGTGAGGGTAACGAGGATAAAACACCACCTGAGATTATGGCCTATAGGGAGAGAGGCACACAGGCTAACACGAAGGGCTGGCGAGTAAGGGTCGTGTCGAACAAATTTCCTGCTTTAAGAATTGAGGGTAATCTAAATAAACATGGTGAAGGAATCTATGATTCAATGCACGGCATTGGGGCGCATGAAGTGATTATCGAAAGTCCGAAGCATATTGCCTCATTGACAGCACTGGAGGACAAACAGGTAGAAGAGATATTGTGGACATACCGGGACCGGCTTGTTGATTTGAAAAAGGACAGACGCTTTATCTATGGGTTGCTTTTCAAAAATGTTGGAACGGCTGCGGGCGCAACGTTGGAACACTCTCATTCACAATTAATTGTTACCCCGATTGTACCTATAACAGTTATGCATGAAATGAGCGGATGCGAAGAATTTTATAAGTACCGGGGACGATGTCTCTTTTGTGATATGGTTCAGCAAGAGCTATCTACCGGCACGCGAATCGTGTATGAAGAAGAGATGTTTGTTGCGTTTGCGCCATATGCCTCCCGTTTTCCTTTTGAGGTGTGGATTCTGTCAAAGACTCATTCCTCCCACTTTGAGAATTTGCAAAAGCTTGAAACGGAAGAATTGGCGCAAGTATTGCGTGCCGTACTCCTCAAGCTTGAGACCGCACTGGAGTTTCCTCCCTACAATTATGTTATTCATACGACGCCGTTTTCTTTTGGAGAGATAGAGCATTATCACTGGCATATTGAGATTATTCCACGATTAACAAGGGTAGCAGGTTTCGAATGGGGTAGTGGTTTTTATATTAATACCGTTTCGCCGGAGAATGCTGCAGAATTTCTCAGAGATACCAATATAGAAAAGAATGCAGTGGCAATATAATCGTGAACGTTGTCTACTTATCATCTGAAGTGGCACCATTCGCCAAAACCGGTGGCCTTGCCGACATGGCAGGGGCAATTCCTAAAAATTTGCAAAAGCTGGGGGTAGAGATCATTGTTCTTATGCCTCTCTATCGCAGTATCAAAGAAAGCGCGCATCCTTTGGCAAAAACGGACATCCAGTTTGAAGTAAGAGTTGGTGACAAATTAAAATCCGGATATGTCTATAAGGGGTGTTTGTCGGACTCGAAGGTGGCTATTTATTTTTTAGATCATGAACCATATTACGGTCGTGATGGTTTGTATAATTACCCCGGGACGGCGAGGGATTTTGAGGATAATAGTGAACGGTTTATCTTTTTTGCTCAGGGCGCACTCGAAGTTATTAAAAAACTCAAGATACGACCGGATGTCGTGCACTGTAATGATTGGCAGACAGGCCTTGTTCCGGTCTATTTGAAAACAAGGTATGCTGGAAGGTCTTTTTTTGAAAATACAAAATCTGTCATGACCATTCATAACCTTGCATACCAGGGCTGGTTTTGGCATTGGGATATGAAACTGACAGGATTAGATTGGAACCTTTTTAACTCAAAACAATTGGAATTTTACGGCAAATTGAATTTTCTGAAGGGGGGCATTGTCTTTAGTGACCTTATTACTACCGTAAGTAAAACGTATGCGGAAGAGATTCAAACGCCCGAATATGGAGCCGGTCTTGATGGGGTGCTGAGAGAACGTTCGCGGGATATCTACGGAATTATTAATGGAATTGACTATACCCTGTGGAATCCGGAGACAGATAAATTCATTATTGCAAATTATGGATTAAAAAAACTCCATGGAAAACAACTTTGCAAAAGGGCTTTGCAAAGAAAATACAAACTTCCGGAAAAAAATTGTCCTCTGATTGGAATGATAACTCGCCTGACAAGTCAAAAAGGACTGGATTTAGTTGTGGATAAATTCCGGGATTTAATGAATACGGACATTCAGTTTGTTTTATTAGGGACTGGTGATCCCTGGTATCATGAATTGTTTAACAGTTATGCAAAAACCTATCCTAAAAAAGTAGCCGTGCAATTTACCTTTGATGAGCGTTCAGCTCATGAGATAGAGGCTGGTGCAGATATTTTTTTAATGCCGTCTCGTTATGAACCTTGCGGGCTGAATCAATTGTACAGCCTGAAATACGGTACCATTCCGATTGTACGAAGCACGGGTGGGCTTGCCGATACAATTACCGATGTCCGTTCAGAGCCTGTGAGTAACGGAAAGGCCAATGGGTTTTCCTTTAAGGAATATAATTCAGATTTGTTATTCGCCACGATTATACGGGCTATGGATTTATTTAAAAACAAGACCATGTGGACAAATTTTATGAAAAATGGGATGTCACAGGACTGGTCTTTGGAAAAAAGCGCAAAAGAATATCTCGCACTCTATGAGAGAGCGGTAAAGAAGGTATCTCCTGTTTCCCGGTATGGATCGACGCAGGGAAAACCCCTTCATCTGATTTCCTAGCGCAGCAAAGCCGCACCCAATTCTCCGTTGCGAAAGCGGGAGGTTGCTTCGGAAAAGACCCTCGCAATGACACGGGCTATGCTTTGATGACATATTGTGTGTCGTCATTGCGAGCGAAGCGAAGCAATCTTTCTATCACAAACAATCTGTTTCTCCTGATAAGGGATAAATAGGGTTGTGGAAAAACTTACAAAAAAAAGAAGTTTTTACACGGTAATACTATAAGGTAATGCCGAAAAATGATTGAATTGTACTTTCTGTGCCGTGAACTCAAGAGGATCGAGATGAGAAAGGTAATGATGTAAAGGATCGGATTGCCATGGTACCGTATATTTTAAAAGATAATGTCGACAATATTATCAATAATCTTACTGATGCGCTTGATGCCGGATTAGCGGTACTCGATAAAGATCTTACAATTATTTGGGCGAACAGGATGCTTTCCGACATGCTGAATTTGCAATATGACCCTGTAGGCCGAAAGTGCCGTGATGTCTATAGCTGCGAATGCCAGGATTCACGGCATTGTTCTGTTATGCAGGCGCTTTCTACCGGTAAAAAAGTGTGCCATGAAATCCAGATTATTACCGAAAAAGGGGAAAGAAAATACATTAAAAATATTACAATACCTATCAGAGATGAGAAGAATAATGTTACCCACTTGTTTAAACTTTCCCTGGATAACACCCAGCAAGAAGAGAAGGTTCGCAGGCTTTCTTTATTACGAAACCTTGCAGAGTTGATGCAGGGGACACTGCAGATTGACCGGTTGCTGTATTTGATCCTGACTTGTGTAACTGCCGGCACTGCGCTGGGATTTAATCGCGCACGGCTTTTTCTGGTGGAAAAAGAACGGAACATCATCTACGGCAAAATGGCGGTTGGTCCATCCAGTTTAGAAGAGGCAATTAAGATATGGAATGAAATAGCAGATAAATACGAGAGTCTGGAAGACCTTGTGAAAGCGTCGGAGCAAACACACCGGTTCGATACGCTGTTAAACATGACTACGCGACGGATGGCATTTCCTTTAACAGATGAAAAGGAAACTATTGTCTCATGTGTAAAATCAAAAAAAAATGATTCTGGAGAAGCATGCCTTTAGCAACCCAAATATTGATAAAAAATTTGTAAATGCCATTGACGCAAACGAATTCGTTTGTGTACCACTCATATTTAAAGATAAAACTATTGGAGTCATTTGTGCAGATAATGTTTACAGCCGTAAACCAATAACCGATGAACAAGTGGAACTCTTGAGTATTTTTGCAAACCGTGCGGCACTGGCAATCTCGAATGCGGAGGTCTATAGAAAATTGGGGGAAAAAAACCGACAGCTCAAAGAAACCAGGGAAAAGCTGATTCGTTCGGAAAGACTTGCCGTTATCGGGAACATGGCGGCATATATTGCCCATGAGATTCGGAATCCACTGGTGACTATTGGCGGATTTGCCCGTATTTTACTGCGTGAGTATGCTGATCATAAAAAAGTCAAACATAATACGGAGGTTATTATTGAAGAGGTTAACCGCCTGGAAAAGATTCTTGCAAATATTATGGATTTTAGTAAACCCATCAAAACCGTCAAGACATTGATTCAAATAAATGAGCTGTTAGAAAATACCTGTACTTTAATGGAACCATATTTAAAAAGCATCCCTATTCAATTGGACAAAAAATTTAATACAACAATACCTAAAAGTATCGTTGATCAAACACAATTGAAACAAGTGTTTTTAAATCTGATAAAAAATGCTGCCGAATCCATGCCTCAGGGTGGGAAATTAACGATAGAGACCATGGTGGAAGATGAATGCATACAAATTGATATTACTGATACAGGTGAAGGAATGTCACCGGAGGTTATGCAAAATCTCTTCGTTCCATTTTTTACTACCAAGGTAGATGGAACCGGTGTAGGTTTGGCGGTGTCACAAAAAATTGTTGACGACCATGATGGTTTCATAAAAGCAAAAAGCGTATTAAAGGAAGGCACGACATTTTCTATTTTCTTGCCGGTAAAAAAGGACACGGCTTAAATTCAGGGGAGGTGGCAGATGAAGACAATTCTCGTTGTTGAAGACGATAAAAACCAACGCTTACTTTACGAAAAGGAGCTGTCGCTGGAAGGGTATAATATTATTATCGCGCGGGATGGTCTCGAAGCTATAAAAAAGGTAAAGGAACATGTGCCAGATTTAATTATCATGGATATCACGATGCCTAAGATGAATGGAATTGAAGCAATGGGGAAAATCTTAAGTGAGCATAAAAAAATTCCCGTCATTATTAATACGGCGTATACCAGTTATAAGGATGATTTTATGTCGTGGTCTGCGAATGCTTATGTTGTCAAATCTTCAGATCTGAAGGAGCTGAAGGATAAGATAAAAGAGTTGATTTGATGTTTTCCCATAAAAAAGAGCGGCCTTGCATCTTTCCGATACAAGGCCGCCTTCTGTGGTTACTTTTCTGAAACTACTATCACGTGTCTTTTCTTAATGATGGCCTTCCTTGTGATGTTCCTTCCGTTTATCACATTTTTCATCATCGCAAAATTTACAAGGATCTTTCTTGAAAGCGGCTGCACAATCATTGCAGCATAGAGTCACTGATTTTCCTTCGCATTCAACCTTAACGCCTTTGTCCTTTTCAACAGCTTTACCACAAACCAAACACTTTGCATCTGCCTTTTCAGCCGCAGATGCCTCCTTCGTACCACAACAACTGGAGCCAGCTGTGGCTTTGCCTGTGTAAGAGGCCAAAATCATACCTACAATAGCAATAATACCTACAAAATATCCTATCCGCTTCACGCATTCACTCCTTTTAAAAAAAACGTTATTTAAGGTACAGTACATAATGAAGTTAATCAATACGACGCATAAGTTAGGCTGCCCTCTACAGCAACTTTAAGCTCCCCGCAGTGTAAGGTACACCAGACTGGTCGTCTTACAATGCAGGGGTGTTTTTTCCCACTCCACTTAAAAGAGGGGATAAACTGGTTTAAAAATTCCGATACATGAAAATACGTTCTCTAAAACAAAAAATAGCCTCAGCCGGTTCCCTTACTTTAAAAATAAAAAGAATTTCTGAAATTACTTTGCTTTTACATCCTTTGCACAACGAAACCCCAGTGCTACATTAAATAAATCCGGCTGTTCCGATTTCCTGGTGTTTGTTCGCACCTGAAATGGTTGTGAAAAACGAGATCCTCCCCGTATAACCCTTCGAAGACCTTGGTCGGGCCCTTTGGGATTCTTGTTGGGGGCTTCACCATAATACGAATCCAGATACCAATCAGCGCACCACTCATGGACGCTGCCGGCCATATCATAACAACCGTAGACACTCTTCCCTGCTTCATTACTGCCGACAGGTTTGGGATCACCGCTGAGATTGCACCGTGCCGGGTCCCAGTCGTTCCCCCACGGAAATTTTCTTCCGTCTAGTCCCCGTGCCGCTTTTTCCCACTCTGCCTCGGTAGGGAGTCGTTTCCCCGCCCAGGCGGCGTACGCATAAGCATCGTACCAATCGACCCGTGCTACGGGATAATCAGGAACGTTATAGTATTCATTATCCCAGAATCTGGGGGTATGGTCCTTGCCACTCGGTTCGTCTTTAAAACATTTGCTGTGATCTTTTGTCTTCTTTATATAATCCAGGAATTCCCAGTATTGTGCATTTGTCACCTCATAACGATCGATTTCAAATGCGTTGAGATAGACCATATGCTCAGGGTAGCTATCTTCCCGCGCTTCGTTCGTACCCATGATGAATTCACCGGCGGGCACCGTAACACTTCCATATTTACCCTTTTGTTCAACGAGCGCCTTTTTCATGGTTTCGTCTCTGTTTTTGAATGTTTCCATAACTTGCTTGCGTTTTCCCAGGGCATTTTTAAGAACGACAATGTAACTCTGCACCTCGGTAATGTCGCTGGCGTCAGGAGCCAAAACAATATATTTTTGTAAATGCTGAATAGCTTGTTCTGCATTGCCCAGTTTGCTGTAAAGCCATCCCATATTGTAATGAAGAGCGGGAAAATCGGGATACGCCTCTTCAGCCTTTTTGTATGATGCAATAGCTGAGTCGTATGACTCAGAATCACAATAATCCGAGCCTTCTTTATAATATTTCTTAGCAAGTTCTTTCTTTTGGTTTACAGTATCAGTATCCTTCGCCGGAGGTGTTTCTGTGGCTGGAATGAGTTTTTTCCCATGCTCTTTGCAAAATTTTTCACCCGCGACTCCCTCTTTTTTACAATCCGGGCATATCATCTTTGTAGAAATTTCTGATAAATTTGTCCCGTCGTCACCGCAAAATTTCGTCCCTTCCGGATACAACTTATTACATGTCGGACATCTTTTGGTCATTACGTTCGATTTCGGTGGCTCAGCATGAAGGGTCGAAATCAGAGCACAATGCGCAATACTGAGTAATACTAAAGAAATTAAATATCGTGTTTTCATAGTTCCTTATCCAAGATCATTTAAAATAAGTTTTATTTTTGTTATTTGTTCTAACAGGTCCTTTTCCCGGTTTTGTTCCATAGCTACCACATGAGCAGGAGCCCGTGCGGCAAAATTCTTGTTTTCCAGCTTGCCCCGTACAACCATTAAGTGATCCTCAAGTTGTTTCAGGTGTTTTATCTGACGTTCCTTTTCCGTACCAGGATCTATAATGCCTGTAAGCGGGACAAATGCCTGTATTTTCCCAAGAACCTCACAAGCGGCATTGGCGGGTTTTGCAAGATTTATACCGATTTCCAGGTGATCGATATTGGCCATTCGCTTAATGAGCTCTGCATGTCCGCTCAAATCATATTCGATGTCTTCGGAGAGGGATATGACGGTGTTCAGCTTCTGTTTATCCCTGATATTCATTTTACTCCGGATATTCCGGATGGCGCGAATGATATCCTGCAGGATGGTCATGATTTCTTCAGCGGATGGATCCTCATATCGTTTATCTACCTTCGGCCAGAAACTGCCCATAATACTTTTGCTGTGCATATTTTCATGGATGTCGATCCTGTTTCTTATGACGGTACTCTTTAAATGGTGCCATAATTCCTCAGTGATAAAAGGGACAAAAGGATGGAGTATATGGAGCATTTGATGAAAGACTTTTGCAAGTACCGTTTGTGCCACTTTTTTGTCTTTCTGATTTACCGGGTTATGCAGGCGTGTCTTGATGATTTCCAGGTACCAATCACAGAAAGAGTGCCACATAAAATCATAGATCTTCATTGCGGCGTCGTTAAACTTGAATTGCTCTAAGTATAACGTGCATGCCTTAACCGTGGTAGTCAACCGGCTCAGGATCCACGTATCTTCAAATTGATAATCTGTGGTTTTGGGATTGATTTCCTGCGGGTGTTCCTCTTCCAGATTCATCAGGATAAAACGCGCGGCATTCCACAATTTGTTGGTGAAATTGCGACCCATTTCAAATCTGCTCTCTGCAAGCTTTATGTCCTGACCTTCTGTAGTCAGTACAATAATCGAAAATCGCAGGGCGTCTGCGCCGTATTGGTCGATCATGAGGAGTGGATCAATACCATTTCCCAGTGATTTGCTCATCTTACGTCCCTGTTCATCGAGGATCGTTCCGTGGATATAGACGTTCGTGAATGGGACGTGGTTCATGATTTCAAGACCCATCATGACCATGCGTGCCACCCAGAAATAGATGATTCCCCGGTCGGTAACAAGGGTAGAGGTCGGGTAGTAGTACTCCAGCTCCGGTGTTTCCGCAGGCCAACCCATGGTAGAAAACGGCCATAGGGCAGAGCTAAACCAGGTATCCAGCACATCCTCGTCCTGTTTCAGGGTAGTGCCGCTGCATTTTGAACACTTCACGGGGGTGTCGTTTGCCACGGTAACTTCTCCGCAGTCCTGGCAATACCAGGCAGGAATACGGTGCCCCCACCAAATCTGCCTGGAAATACACCAATCACGGACATTTTCCAGCCAGCTGAGGTATACCTTTTCCCAGCGTTCAGGAAAGAAAATGACGGATTTTTTCTGGCTGGCTTTGATTGCTGCATCCGCAAGAGGACGCATCCTGATAAACCACTGCTCGGAAAGGTATGGCTCGATAACGCAGTGACAACGGTAACAATGCCCGACCGAATGCTGGTGCGGGGTAACCATTTCAATAAATTTTTTCAACTTTAATTCTTCAACAAGTGCATCCCTGCACTCAAATCTGTCCATTCCCTCGTAATCCCCGGCATATTCATTCATAACGCCATTTTCCTGCATAATGACAACGGGCGTCAAGTTGTGCCGTTTCCCCATCTCAAAGTCGTTTGGGTCATGCGCAGGAGTGACCTTCACGGCGCCAGTTCCGAAGGACGGATCGACAAATTCGTCAGCAATGACCGGCAGTTCACGCCCGACAATGGGGAGCGTGAGGGTTTCTCCGATCATGTCCTTATAACGGTCATCCCGCGGGTTAACTGCCACGGCAACGTCTCCCAGCATGGTTTCCGGGCGCGTCGTAGCCACAATCAGAAAGAGATGCGGGGCATCTTTAAATGGATATTTTATGTGCACAGGTGACCTTCATGCTCTTCGTGCTCAACCTCGTCGTCGGCAAGCGCCGTGCGGCAGCGGGGACACCAGTTAATGATGTAGGTGCCCTTGTAAATTAAACCGCGCTTGTAGAGGCGCACGAAGGTTTCTTTTACCGCTGCAGAAAGCCCCTCATCCATCGTGAATCGTTCCCGTGCCCAATCGCACGAGCTTCCCAATTTTTTCAATTGCTGAATAATGGTCGAGCCGTATTTGTGCTTCCATTTCCAGACCTCTTCCACAAAACGTTCCCGTCCCAATTCATCGCGTTTGATGCGTTTGGTTGCCAGTTCCCGTTCGACCACATTTTGAGTGGCAATACCGGCATGATCCGTGCCAGGCATCCAGAGGGCATTGTAACCCTGCATACGTCTCCAGCGGATTACAATATCCTGAAGAATATTATTCAGGGCGTGTCCCATATGAAGAACGCCGGTTACATTAGGCGGAGGAATGACAATGGTATAGGGTTCCTTCGACGTGTCCGGTACGCTGTGAAAACTTCCCTCATTCTCCCAGAAATGATACCATTTGTCTTCGATCTCTTTGGGATTATATTGTGGTGATAGCTTTGTTTGCATAGCAGGTGCGGAAATAATCGATAAAATTTATAGGAATTTCAAAGTTGTTGCAGAGCGAAGAGCTTCTTCACTCTCCATTGAAAAGCGGTACGCCGAATATCGAACAAGGAATGCTGAATGATGAGGTATTTTTACTTCACTATTCGATATTCCTTGTTCTGCGGTTCGATCTTCTCTTTAAATAAGTCGCCGAAGGCCTAATTAATTTCAAGGGGATATCTTCCCTTGTCCTTAGCGAGCCAGAGGCTCACGGATGTTTTATTTCAAAAAGGGTAACTACGCAAGAAATACTATTTCCGCTCCGTTCGATTACCACCGTGCAGGTTTCTCCAAACTTCTTCGTCTGGAGGTAATGAACCAGCTCCATAACGCTTTTCACCATTTTCCCGTCGATGGAAAGAATAGCATCGCCTGTCTGAAACCCAGCCTTTTGAGCAGGGCTTTCCGGGGTTATTGTTTCTATGATCAATTTATTATCGCCGGTTTTTTGGATCTGAACCCCAAGATAGATCCTCTTTTCCTGCATTGCCAGAGGCGGGATCACCCATACAAAATCAGCAGGTTCCAGGGGAATCTCTGGTAAAAACAAGTTTTGGTCAGAGGTCGGTTTGTTTTCCTGGAATTCGGCCGGATAAATTGTGTAGTACGGCAGGAAATTGCGCCGAAATACCCTCTTGGGAATACCAAAATCATATATAATATGGCCGTTTCCGGCAAATACGAGTATCCTTTTGTCATTACCCTCCCACGAGGACAGGTAGGTTGCAATCGTCTGAGCCATGTACTCTTCCCATAAACTCTGTACGACATTATATCTTTCCAACCCCGCCGAATGGTCCACATGTTCACGGACTGCCCGTTCCAGATAGACACGGTGAAAATAATCAGAGGTGTCAATTTCAGGGAGTAGCTTTTTTTCCTCTTCGGTTAAATCCTTCAGTCCCTTTTTGCTTACCATGCGCACTATGTCCTTTGGCGCATTTAAAGCAATGAGGGGAATCTTCTTTTCACGAACAAAGTCAAAGATGTCCTTATACAAAAGGTAATCGTATCCCCACTCTTTATCCCAATTGGTCTCCTCCAGGAATTTTTGCTCGTCAATTTCACCTGCGACCCATTGATCTAAAAAAGGTTGATATGGCCTTGTAAACATCTCCATTCCAACGGTAAACGTGTTTCCAAATTTTTCATAGCAGGACTTGAGCACCTTCAGTTGAACCAGGTGCGACGCCTTATTCGCATGAATTTCCCCGACATAGATGACACGGGCACAGTCCAGGAAACTTTGTAAATGAAGAAACTGCACCTTCTCACCGGTTGGTATATGAACGATATCGTCGAAGGCCACCTGCTCAGGAAAAATTTTTAGCCTGTCTGCTTCGGAAAAGGCACGCATGGGTAAGAGGGTGAGTGAAAATAAAAGGAATAAAGCGACGTTTCCAAAACTTTTCAGCAACATAGGGTTGATGCGTCTCCTGATACCATTCATGGGAAAAAATCCTAACCCGAAACAAGTCTAAAAAATATTGTCCTGTTTCTCAAACAGAGACACGAAGACACAAAGATTTATAGGACGATAGAAAATCCATATTCCCAACACTATACCATTTTTTGATGATTAATCAAATCCTCATTTTTATTGATAGTGAAAATTCATTGACGGCTTTAAATGAAGTTGCTATGATGCCTGCTCAGGCAGCCTATACAATCAAGCAACCAACAACAATACAATACTGATGACTCAATCTCAGAAAAATAAAGTATTCATCTCCTAACCCGAACGAGTTGGAAGTGTGTTTTTTTAATAAGAGATGCTGAAATAAATTCAACATGGCATTTGCGTTTTGGTCATTCCGAACTTGTTTCGAAATCTCCTGATTTTTTTGTTATACTCTTCATTTGAAAAGTGCATCATTGGATATATTTGTTTAACTTTTAAGTCCCTTGGAAATTTCATCCATTTTGCACTTGCAATTTATTTGGGTAACACTTGATTACAGGAATTTAAGTATTACGAAAAAAAAATTTACGTCATACCGATAAAAAGCCCAACAGGAGGTGAATAATAAATGAAGCGAACCTTGTCAAAGGTTAAAAATTTAGAGAAATTTATCGAAAAGCATGGAGAAGACCCGTTTATATCACAAAGTATATTAAAAATGCTGGACTATAAAATAGCGAACTATGCTGCAGAGATGAAGAGACTGGATAAAGAGATGAAGACATTCGAACGGACGTACGGGATGAAATCATCCGTTTTCTTTAAGAAATTCAGCGAAGGCAAGCTTGGTGATAATATGGATTTTATAGAATGGTCATCCTTGTATCGAATGTATAATCACCTCCTGGAAAAAAAGGTTGAACTCGAAGGTGAAAGATAGATGATTGAAGATTATCTTGATGGCGAAATCCAGGAGCTTGTTGTATGCCATATTATTTCTTCCTTCGAAGTAGTAAAACGTGAGTGTGGAGAGGATGATGGTTACCTCCGAATAAAATGCATGGTATCAAACGGGGATATTTTGGAATTTGCCGAATATATACGAATCATTAAAAATATGGTGCATCTTGAGACCTATAGCTTTCATTGGCAAGTCGCCACTGGTAAATTGTTAAGAAGGTGGGACAACGTAAAGCATCATAAAAATGTTGCTACCTATCCTTACCATCTCCACCTTTCTGACGATGAGGTGATTGACTCTGAACCAATGAATTTGAAAAAGGTCTTGGCAGAAATAGGGAAGGTCTTACAAATACAGAAGTCAGAGGAAAAACGGTAATAGCGCGCCCGTAACATTATTTTAATCGGTTGTATTTTTCTCTTGACATAAATTGAACAATAATACCTAAATTCTACAAATGATTTTTGTGCAGACGAAAATCATTTGTAGAATTTAGGTATCAGTTTAAACTCCGCACGTACTTTTTCCAGACCTCATAAGAGACAGTTTCGATACCCTATATTAAATTTCAAATGCCCAAAGACTGGTTCAATGATATACTGACGCAGAAAATATTTTTTCCTCCCCTCATCCGACATCAACTTCTCTCATCTTTTGTAAAAGAGACTCACGAATATCTATGAGGAGTTCTCTCGCCTCAAAATCTTGACCTGTATGCTGCCTAATATCTAATTATCTATTGTCTCATATTAACGCAATTCATCAACACATAGTATTGTGTCTGGAACTCAAGGCAATTCTCGGGCAGCCTGTTGATTGGTGATTTTATTTCTTCTCATCGCTTATCAATTCAACTTCTCTTACGGGTGATTTATCTCCATCCAAATGCCGACCACAAGGGCTCGGCGCAACCATTTTCAAAGAGTTAAAATTTAAACCTTCTTATCTTTGTCAACGATTTCACCAGGTCCAGTGCCTACACCAGGCCAGATCTTTCTTCCGGGATAGATGGTTGTATTTATTCCCGTATGAACATCATCGGCGATTATAGCACCGAACTTTCTTCTGCCAGTATCAATCAATTCGCCTTTCACTTCGGATTTCACATTTTTATTGTCATGTCTTAAATTAGCCGTTATCGTTCCAGCGCCCAGATTGCTGTTTTCTCCAATGACGCTATCTCCAATATAAGAAAGATGAGGGACTTTTGCCTTATCCATTATGATACTATTCTTTATCTCAACCGCCTGTCCGATATGGCAATTATTTCCGATGGAGGTATTCCCTCGTAAAAAACAGTTCGGTCCTATGGTGCAGTTTTCTCCAATAACAACGTTCCCGTCTATATACGTCCCCGATAAAATAACCGTCCCTTTTCCCACGTGGATCTTCCCCTTTACGGTAACGTTCTTCTCTATTGTCCCCTTGATTTGATCTTTTATTTCGGAGACCAAGACGTTATTTACCTGAAGTAAATCCCATGGATACCCCACCGACAACCAATGCCCCTTTACCGTTTCACAGACTACATTCTCGTCTGCAACAAGTTCATTGATATAGTCAATGATTTCATATTCCCCCCGTGGACTTTTTTTCAGCTTGAATTTGAACACCTCTTTATCAAACACATATAATCCTGTATTTGCTATATCCGACACATATGTTTGCGGTTTTTCAACGACCTTTCTCACCTCTTTCCCTGCCAAAACAAAGACGCCGAATCTGCTGGGGTTTTCAACTTTACATCCCAAAACAGCATATTTGTGTCTCAAGCATGCTTGTATGTCTTTCCGGGAAAAGATGTCGTCACCGCCTAAAACGACAAATTTATTTTGAAGCAGATCTTCTACATATTTTAAGGCATGACCTGTGCCCAACTGTGTTTTTTGTTCTGCATACTGGATGCTTAATTTCCCGTATTTAGGGCCGATCTCGTGTATGATCATTTCCTTTTTAAATCCTACGATTACAATCACCTCGCTTACTAAACCCTGCAACGCATCCAGATTATGCCTGAGTATCTCCTTGTTCATTACCTTCAGCAAGGGTTTCGGCTTTGTTAATGTGAGTGGCCAGGTCCTTGTGCTCTTTCCCGCAGCCAATATTACCGCTTGTATCATAATTTAAACCCCGATCTCTTTTATTATACCGTGGGTAATCTCATTCGCCATTTTTTGAATCTCTTTTTTCTGCTCACCTTCAATCATGACCCTGCACAAATTTTCTGTACCGGAATATCTGACAAGCACCCTTCCCTTTTTCCCCAATTTTTCCTCTGTTTTTCTGATAAGTTTCTTTACTTCCAGGGTGTCGATATCTCTTTTTTCTTTTACTTTAACGTTAATAAGTACCTGTGGCAGGGATTTCATACATGCCGCGAACTTACTTATTTTTTCCCCCTTCTCTTTCATAATGCGCAGTAATTGTAACGCAGAGATGATTCCGTCACCGGTTGTTGTGTAATCTGAGAAGATTATATGCCCGGACTGTTCCCCACCCAGAACATATCCTTTCTTTCTCATCTCATCGATAACGTATCGGTCTCCTACCTTAGTCTTAACGACACGGATATTTTTTTTTATCCATAGCAATGTCAAACCCTTTGTTTGTCATGATGGTGGTAACAACGCAATTTTTTTGCCAATGTGCCTTTCTCTTTCAGGTAAATAGCGCATATGGCGATGATGTGGTCGCCATCGACATTATTTCCCTTTTCATCACAAACGATAACCCTGTCTGCATCACCGTCCAATGCTATCCCAATATCCGCACGCTCTTTTTTCACCAACTCCATCATTATTTCAGGATGCAACGCCCCGCAATTCAGGTTTATGTTAAGGCCATCCGGTCTGTCATTGAGCACAATAACTTCCGCCCCCAACTCTCTAAACACCTGTGGTGCAGTGTCATATGCGGCGCCGTTAGCGCAGTCTAAGACAATTTTTAATCCTTGCAGACTCAGTCCTTTTACCGAAGCCTTTGCAAATTCTATATACCTTCCTTTTGCATCGTCAACGCTATAGACATTGCCTATGAGACTTCCTGTTATCTGTTCTGTATTTACCTTTTCCGTTACGATATATTTTTCAATTTTTTCTTCAACCTCATCGGACAATTTATAGCCATCACCACCAAAGATCTTTATTCCATTATCTGCGGCAGGATTATGTGAAGCGCTAATTACCATACCTGCATCAACATTCAACGATTTTGTTAGATGAGCAATAGCAGGTGTAGGCATATGGCCAACAAGGAAGACATCTGCTCCTGCGGATAAAATTCCGGCTGTTAAGGCATTTTCTATCATACAGCCACTTAGCCTGGTGTCTCTGCCGATAACAAATTTCAGCCTCTTCTTCCCGTATTTTTCCCTGAAAACATGAGCAGTGGCTTTCCCAATGTTCAACACTACTTCAGGCGTCATAGGAAATCTATTTGCTATCCCTCGTATGCCATCTGTTCCAAATAATTTTTCCATGGTAATTCTTACTCCGAACGAATCGGAATGCGTAGCGCGGGTGGTTCATCCCCCGCCGGATGCCGACCACAAGGGATCGGCGCTACAATTTTGCTGAAAATGTCAAAATGTTTTTTGTAAGATACTAAACCCAAACGAATCGGAGAAGACAAAATCCAAATCACAAAATTTATAAGTCTACTCTGTCAGGGTCTCAAACCCTGACAGAGTTAACGTGAAGGATATTAAAGCAAAAAATCATGGGATTGCAATCTATTTTATGATGAAAAACTCTACGGATTGCCGTATGAATAAGACCAAATAGTGTGCTCGTGTAAAACCAATGACAATGCTGTGATACTTCTGGCAAAACGATTGGGTAATTACTTGCTCTGGTAGGTTTTGTCTGGTGCGTTACAAAGCTTTTCCACTACGCAGACGTTGCAGATGGGTTTCCGGGCAACGCAGGTGCGCCGGCCGTGGGTTCCCATGGCGAGGCATGATCGTGTCCATTTTTCCCGGGGAATGATCTTGCAGAGTTCCTGTTCGACCTTGTCGGGATCATTGGATTTGGCAAATTCCAATCGGTGGGAGACGCGAAAGACGTGGGTGTCTACGGCCATAGCCTGCTTGCCGAAGACGTTACTCAGGAGCACGCTAGCCGTTTTTCTGCCCACCCCCGGTAAGGCCACAAGGTCTTCCATCGTATCGGGTATCTTCCCGTCAAAATTTTTGACTAACTCCTTACCACAGGCAAGGATGTTTTTTGCCTTGTTTTTGTAAAAGCCCGTGGAACGTATCTCTTGCTCAAAGATCTCTTGTTTTGCACTTGCATAGTCCTTTGCTGTCGTGTATTTTTTGAAGAGTGTTTCCGTTACTTTGTTGACCCGTTCATCCGTGCACTGTGCAGCAAGAATGGTGGCAACAAGCAATTCTAAAGGATTCTTGTAATGGAGCACAAGCGCGGCATCCGGATATGCCTTTTCAAGGAGCGACAGTATCTTTTTCGCACGTTCTTCTGGTATGGTATGAATTGAATTGTTCGATTCCTCAATGGCCACTTTTACTGCCTTTACTTAATAATGCGTAGCATCATTGCCGTCTGGCTTTCCCCAATCGGTTTCTTTGACGTAGTAGCCTTTGGGAATTTTTGCCAGTATATGATCACATCTTGTTGTATAAGCGAAGTATAGCCATGGGACGCTTAACCTTCAAGGAAATTCAACCAACACTTCTATCTACATCGGCGGCATACCCAGGCGGACCATTCGGTCTTTTTGCAAAAATAATTCCGATGTAAACTCTGGGGTATCAAACCCAAATTCTTTCAGAACCTTCATCAGCTTACCTGCGTTCTCCTGATTCATCGCTATCCATATATCAATATCATTCGTTGCTCTTGGATAACCATGATAGCCAACGGCATATCCTCCGATCAGGAGATATTCAACACCATTCGCATTCAGTAATGTGAAGAATTCTTTGAAGTCTTTCGGTAGCCCTTCGCCATAATTTATCTGCCGGAGGATTTCAATTTGATCAATTCGAGCCTGTGGGCATTTGAGTGAGCCAAAAGGCCTTATCCGCTGACTCATCAAACAGTGGAACCGTCGAACAAACTTTCTTATCAAGCTTAATCTCTTTTACATCAATGTTTTTCATACCAAATTTTCTCCCGATACAGCAAACTATAAGAATATTTTATGAGGGGCAACTTTTCCAGTACACCTACCGTTAAAGCTAAGCGGTTTCTAACTACTGAGGCTTAAATTTATCGTTTTTTGAAAAGATTATTTACACAGTAGTTAGAAGTCAGCTTGAGCGACTTGTTAAGCATACCTTTTTTTGCTGTTTAATTATTTCGGTTAACGATCTCAATGCCTGATTAACGGAGTCATGGTCAGGGAAAAATTCTGCAACATCGGGATCAATAACCACCACATTCGTTCTTTCTTCATACCTCTTTGCATATTTCCCCTGAATACCCGTGCTGAAATCATATTCTTCAAGCATGTCCGGATCTTTTCGCATTCTCTTCATATTGTTTCCTTTCATTTTTTATTGCTTTTCTTGCACTTATTATTCTGATGTTGTCTCCTCTTTCTGTATGGACCACGGCCAGAAGACGATTTTTACAAGAATTTCCTATTAAAACAAATCTTTCTTCTTCATCAGAATGCAAAGGGTCATAAATTGTTAATGATAAAGCATCTTTGAAAGATGTACTTGCTTCATCAAATGACACGCTGTGAATTTTTATGTTCATTTTGCCTCGCTTGGGTCCCATGCAAATGAAAGCATATTTTTTATTTATTTTTGTGAAAACGAGTCTAACAATTGTTGAATGAAATTGTTTATATGCATAATTCAAAAGCTCAGCGGCAGGCACGGCTTTTTGTGTCAGTCCTTTTGAGCAATTTGCTAGGCGGTTTTTTAATTTTTATAGCATCCAGGTATAAAGTGTCAGGGCATATGTCCTGCTCATGCGGCCATACTACAGTTCCATGCGCTGCCCTTACCTGTTGAAAATAAATTTTGTCTTTCAACTCAGTAAATACCCCGAAATTAAGCAAAGGATTGCAATCATATACCCCGACTTCCCCATTGGAAAATGTTATCTCAAGTTTATAATGATCTCTTGCCTTTACTGCTTTTACTCTTGGATTCATAGCTTACCTCAATGGATCGATTTTAAACGGCTGCTGTCCGCTAACTGCTAAATCCCAATCAGCCATAAGTTCATCTTTGTGAATTTCAATGCAAGTCAAAAACAGTCGCATTATGGCTGGAGGCAATTCTCCGTCAAGAAGTTCACCCTGTGGGATTGAAATAACAGCTACAGTATCCTGATATTTTACATGAATATGTGGTCATTTATGTTTTCTGTTATTGATAAAATAAAGCGATATAATTATACCAAAAAACATGGATATTGTTGGCATTTTATTTCCTTACATTAACAGGTATCTTTATTCTATGATTATCAGCATGTTATTTCGTGACATAGCAGATGTCAAGGAGAATTAAGAGGGTTATGTTGAGAATCGAAAGATGTTTTCCGTATAGGAGAGGAAGAGACGCGTACTGCAAATAGCCAGAGATGCATGCATGTACTTATGAAAGAAACACAGCGTATTAGATAAGAAGATATTTGGGGAAGTATTTGGTGTAAGTTTGAGTGCGGTAACAAAAGCTGCCCTACAGAGAAACAAAAAAATGAAAGCACAAAGAAGATTTAAAAAAGAGACTAATTAGATTTTATATTCTATTTTCAAGGTCTGATCCTTTTGCTCCCGCGAGAAAAACTGAAAAGTGACTAACATCTTGCTCAGACTATGAAAAGAGGGGAAGCTGGATTGTCAACAGTAAAGATTTGACCCCTTTGTCTCATGTGTTGAGAATCGAAAGATATTTTCCGTCACTACTGTCCGGACGTTTGAATAAATATTTGTTGTAAGTATTATAATTCAAGAGAAATACAAGCAAAAAAGGTCGTAATCGATTTGAAATTCAAAGTATACTATAGCCATTCTATTCGTCCAATAATCG
>AYTS01000128.1 GCA_002009475.1 Candidatus Brocadia carolinensis
CTTATCTTTACCCACATTTTCTACTGGACAAATGCTGGCGGAGATAATGAATGAGGGGTAAGTTCTGTAACAAAAACTTTCCACATAGCGGTCATATCATCAAGCCGTTGTATTCCAAGCCAAAGCGTTTTTGTTCCCGGTTCGCCATCCCCTTTACGGCCCAAAAAACCACCTAAACTCGCTACCATGCGAACCGCTTCCCTTAAACCCGGTGGATTTGACGGCGGAATCGGACTTTTGGTTTTATATGCAACCAGCGCCTTCCATTCTGCTTCTTCAAAAAATACGGTGCAGGGAACGTCCGGAACTTCTCTCCCCAGTTTCGTTAAATAATATATCCGCCATGCTACTACCATGTCGATTGCCAGACACGCTTCTATGCGTTTGGCATTTCCCAGTTGCCTTTGTTCTATTTGACAGCCACTCTTTAATGTCTTATGGTAAACCTCTATACCCCATCGTCTGGCATACCATTCCAGCTTCTCCACCGATTCTTCAAAGGTATTCACAGGGATTGTCGTTAACAACATCCATTTCACGGGGGTTGCCGATTCCGGTACATTTTCTTCCAGCGCCAGTATTGCACAAACTTTTATAGTCCCTTTTACCCGTTTCCCTATGGGAGCTTTCAATTCCACGGAACCATAACGGATCGCCAGCTCCGCTTCCCGTGACGGCTGATTTCCCTTTCGGGGAATCCTGATCCGCTGAATCCCGCTCACGGGACGACTGTTTATATACCCCCATAATTGCCCCTGTTCATTTAACAGGCTGCGATTATGTTCCGCACGAACTAATACCTTCGGACTCCCGGTGCCTTCCAGGGCGAATTCAAACAATTCATAGATATCTGCTTCTCTGTCTCCAACACTGACTATGACGGTTTTCGGACACTGCTTTTGTATTTCCACTACCGACTTGAAGCTCACCAGCCATTTGTTGCTCTCTTTCTCTTCTATCGGCAGTTTATGGCGCTGATGTTTTTTGCCATAACTCTCTCTGTCCCTCGCCCAGCATTGCACATTCATCAGCCCAAGCGGCGTACCTTCCCGATTAAATGCCATGGTATCATGCACCATAAGCCCGATTACTTCTTCTCCCCGTGAGCTAATCGGCCCAAGATTCTCCGTTGCCGGATGCACACTATAATTCAAACTCGTTGTATCCTGTACCGCCAACACCACCTCTTCTTCCTTTATTCGATTCATGGTTGACTGATAATGTGAACTCAGGATTGTTTCCATGGTACTTTCCTTGTTATCCAAAAATCGATATGCCGCTTTCGTTCTTGCCCTGCTTTGGCATGCCTGCGGTATATTCGCCTGAGGTTTCGCATAAAAATCACGGGCCATCTGTGTCAGCCTCCTTGTCAACCTCAAGTCCCCCAGATTCGTATTCCCAAACTCTTCTTGCGCCCAGTCAGAAGGCACCCCCGCTTCTGCAACCCCCTTCGTCTGTCCCTCACACAAGTGCTTACTTGCATCGGAATATAACGGATAAAGATAGATGTCTTTGACCGGCAGCGCATACTCATTCCCCCCGTCCTGTCTGCCTCGTCCCTGTGTCGTTCCTGCATGCTGAAAATTTGCCGCCTGATAACAGGTGCCCAAAAACCGCCCTTTCTCTACAAAGGTTTCCACAAGTACCGGCTCAACCCCTTTTTGCTCCGCCCAATCCCTTTTCATCTGCCTCATACCCATCGACAATACCCGGGATGCTAAATTCTTCACCTTCACCCAGGGCACTATCAAAAAACGACTGTTACATACAATCCGGTTTAAATATTTTAACCGGTTTTCCTCATTCCAACCTATCCATTTCTCTCGCGCCCTCAATCGCCACGCCGGTGAACTGAACGATAGCGCTCCTATCCAGCCAAAATGCTCGCTCCTAACTAAATACCTCATCTGCTTCCCGTATAATGTCCCACGTCCCAGATAATGGTACCGCTCTATCAATGCCTTCCAATGTGTGTAGTTCTCGTCTCTCGAATTACATACCCTGACAATCTCTATTTCCCCAAGTCCCTTTAAACGGCACTCTATCCTTGACTCTTCGCAATACAATGTCTGTTCCTGCTTCCCGGTATTTACCGTTTCCCTGCCTGGTCTCTTCTTTTCTGTAATGGTCTTTTCAT
>AYTS01000129.1 GCA_002009475.1 Candidatus Brocadia carolinensis
TCTCTTTTTTCCCATAAGGTAATCATACAGATTTTACGCCCCCTTTAAAAGCTCTTCTCCCTTTATCTAAAGCCATCTTATACTAATTTGCACTCCCCTTTTACCCACACGACTACGCGATGACCCGATATTTTTCAGCACATTGCTGAGTATGAAAACAGACAGTATCATAAGGTGGATCATCCATTGTCATAGTATATTCAGCAGTTCTGAGATCGTTTTCAGCTTTTTTGAACCAGGCCATTACAACTTCCAGCTTAGCGTCTTTCATAGAGCACCTTCCCTTTATGCGCAGCAGGGTAAATAACAGTGCCTACAATATTTTTGAAACGGTCAAATTCCTCCGGTGTCTTTACAATTATATCCTTGGGAATACCTATCCCTTTGAGCGCCTTTCTTAGAGGCACAGCCCTTTTGTGGGGTTTTTCTTCTGTATTCATAATTACCATTAAATCCATGTCACTATCGGCAGTCGGCTGACCGTAAGCATAAGAGCCGAAAAGGATTATCTTCTCAGGATTGAATTTTTCAATGATTCTCCTGACAGCTTCCTTTAAATAAATTTCTATATCCATCTGCATCCTTCTTTATTTTGCGATGTTTTATTTCAGTCCAAATATGGTATTTTCATATGGCGCGATACTTTTCCATTACCTGTTCATACGATAGTGTTTCTAATTTGCCTGATTTGATCTGTTCAGCGTTTGCGGAAATCAGGGCTTTCTGTCGGGCTCTGGCGATTCTCTTTTTCAGAGAAACAACCCATGCGGCATAATCTTTCGGCAAGACCGCCGGTTTTCTGCGTATAGATTTTTCTTTGCTCATATCTTAAACCCCACCTGAGTCAAATGCCTGTAACCCTGTGCTTTCCTGAGACGTAAGATGCAAAATGTTCAAAAAGGGATATAAGCAGGTATATCAAACCTAAACTACAACGCCAGTTCACCGCTCCAACCTGCTCCTTATGCCCACAGAAAGGACCCTTTCGGATTGGACGATTTCAAGTTTTTCTAGCCAGCTTCTCTGGCTCTGCTCTGCTTTAAGCTTTTGTTCTTTATTTTTGTTATTTGGTAAGCAACCCGTAATTACTGGATAATTGAAATATAGCTGCTTTTAAAACCTGCCAGCATATTTTTGCTGTATGTTCATCAGGATTAAATCTTGAAGCTAATTGTTCGTATGGATGTATATAATTTCTAAAATCCCTCAAAACATGGCTAAACTTTTTTACATCTTCTTTGATTATTCCGAGATCACAAGCCACATCAATAAAATTGCTTAAAGTCCATTCATGAAATGTTTTTACTTTTCCAGTTTTGTCTTTAGGTGCAGATTTTGATTGATTAAACTTTATTGGATACTTACTAGCTAAACCAAGTAAAATTCCTTCTAATGAGCTCCCTGACAAAAATATTACCGACAATGGAGCTTTGGCTGTTAGACACTTTTTTTATTTCATCGAGCCGTAATCGAATTACTTCCGTTATAGTTCCCTCTAAACCAAGTTCATCTAATGATATTTCTCTAAATTCCCTGTTTAAAAAATCATTTTCGTTTAACCCCGTCTTTTCTTCAAAATCTATTTTATCTGTTTTCGCAAATAATATTTCTGTGCCAGTACGAATAATTTTCCATTCATCAAATGCTAGATACTGGTTGAACTCAGCAATAAATTTATCTAGTTCATTAAACTTTCCAATAAAGTTTACAGGCGCAAAAGTTTTCTTTATACATTTATCAATCTCAGGCGTGCCGTTTATTTTTGACAATCTCTCATCAGTATATGCCCATCGAGAAGGAAAGCCTTGACCATAGCTATCCTTAAAGCCCAAATCATTAAAAAAGGCAACCAATTTTGGACCAGAACGATATTCAGTTTCTTCGTTTATCAGTTGTCTTAATTTTTCAAGGGTTTTTTGCTGCAAGATCATATCAATAATTTAATTTTATTTATTCTCCCCATACCTTCGCCAAGATTTCCTCAATCAGCTTTTGGGCTTCAGATTTGAGAAGTCGCACGCCTTCCAGTGCCTGCATCTGCCGGTCAAGTTTTTCCACGATTTGGCGTTGGGTTTCGAGGGGAGGGAATTCAATTATAAATTCCTCAATTATTTTGGAATTCAGATTTTCTTGATTTGTACCAACACTAGAACTTCTAATTGCGTCTTATTTTGACATCAACTTCATTACTTAAATTCGTAAACGCTGCACAAGCTTGGTTTATAGTGGCATTAATTTTGAGAATTGCAACACGACCTCTTGTCACACCTTGTCCATACATAGCCATCAAAAGTGTGTTGGCAGGAATTATTTTTGCAGATGAATTTTCTACACCCTCTTTACTTATTTTTTCTTCTGTCTCTGTGATTTCGTTGTAATTTATTTCTCCAGTCTTGACCCAAGGTATTTCCGCTGGTTCCCAAAAAGTAGGTTCAGACCTTAGAGGCGTACCACCCGACTTTATTTCGGCAATTTCCTTTATTGCTTTTTTTGCAATTTTTTGTGGCAAATTAAAAGGTAGAACCCATCCATCCTCAATCATCTCCGCACCCTCAATAATCTGCTTTTGCCTTTCGATTTTTTCGACAATTTCGTTTTGAATTTCTAATGGCGGGAGGGGGATTTGCCATTCTTGCAGATACTCAATCTTGAAATCCATTCTCACGCCACCGCTCGCCTTTTGATTCACATAATCTAAGAACCCCTTTGTCTTGAAAAGAGCTTCAAGATATTTAGGATTCAGATCGCTTTCTTTACAACCAAAAATATTGTACGCACCGCTAATGATCTGATTTTCAAAATCAAACTCGCAAAGTCCAATTGAACCTACATTTATCCTGTAGGGATTATAACAAAACTGATTTTTATGGACTTTAAAATAAACCTGTTTTATATCTTCACCAAGCAATTTTTCATTTATAAAAACCCCATTTTGGTTGGATACACCTAAAACAGTATATTTCTGTTCAGGGTATTCCGCAGGCTTAATTTTTTCGTCATTAACAACAATGAGCTCTTTCAGAGAAACGATCAGATAACGAAAACCTTTGCTGAGGATGCTTTCCAGCTTCTTCAACTTCTCGTCTTTTTCCAACACTTGCCTTTCGACTTTGCTCAAATACTCCCTGGCAATATCCATCTGTAAGGCATTTTGCGGGTCAAATGAAGCAAGGATTTTCAGAGCGGTTTTGGGATCGGCGGTTTTGAGTTCCTGATATCTTTTCTCTATGCTTGAGACTTGAGATTCTTCGCGGAGTTTACACTGAACAAAGTGAATGTGCTCAGGATGTGGGATTTGCTTGGAATGACATACAGCATGCCATTCTTTTATCTGCTCTTCGCTTAGATTACTGCGGTAGTTTTGCAGGTTGAAGTGATACGAATTGGCTTTTTCAATGGCCTTGGCAATTTCGTTGTCAATCTGCGATTCCACTACATTATCAAACTGCCAGAGTTTTTCGTCATACATCGCCTTGCTCAATTTGCCTTTGGCACGTTTTTTTATCCAGACCGGCGAGGAGCTTTTCGCGTCTTGCCTTGTTCTTTTGCGTAAACCTTTCTTTAACTTCTTTTTTGATACGCTCCGCAACGCGCGGATCAAGCGTTTCAATCCATTCTTTGGGAATACAAAAACTATGCCTTGTGTCCTTTGGTCTTTTACCCTGCTTAATCTCCTTGAAAATCTCCAAAAGTTGAGGAATCTGGCTCCCCTCAATCGGTTTGCGGTTTGTTCCCATCGAGAAGCCGTCGTTTTCTATTTTGTAATACCAGACAAAACTTGTCCCGGCAGGCTGTAAGCTGAGGTCAGTCGGTTGACCTTTTTCAAAATAGAGGATTGAGGTCTTGGCGCCCTGACCGCCCTTCGACACAAACACGCCCTGAGGAAGGCTGATGATAGCCCGCAAGTTCGCCTCGTTTAACAACAGTTTTCTCAGGGCGCAGGCGCTATTCTGCCCCCATGTTAAAAACCCTTCTGACACAACCACCGCACACCGTCCACCTTGCTTCAAGAGATCAAACATGAGTTTTACAAAGAGAATGGTGGTTTCAGATTCTCTGGAGTATTCTTCCCACACATTTGGATACGCCGGCTGGTCGCGTTCCGCGCCAAATGGAGGATTGGCAATCACTACGCTTTTACTACCTGCATCGCTTGACGGGTCATACATTTTCAGGCTATCGCCTTGGGCGATGTTGTGCGGATTGAGTCCGCGGATATACATATTCACTGCCGCCATCTTTCTGATACGGCCCTGATATTCAATCCCGCCAATGCCCGCGCGGTAGAATTGATTTGCAATATGCTCAGGCGGAAACCGTCTTGTTTTTCTCGCCTTCTCAATAACGTATTCATAGGCGTTAAAGAGAAATCCGGAGGTACCACAGGCAGGGTCAAAAATAGTATCGATAAAATCCGGGTCAACCATCTCCACCATCATTTTACGGATATGGTCAGGTGTCCTATACAGCCCTAAATCTTTTGTACCCCCGGTTTCCGACAGCGCCGATTCGATGGCGTCGCCCAAGAGATCGGTTTTCAAAACCCATTGTTCGTCAATCTCGTTCACCAGTCCGATAACTTCGGCAATCACGCCGCCTTTGACATTGTTGGTAAAGTTGGAGTTGGCGAATACTTCCTCCATGAGGACAAGCTGATCCTGCATCTTGGTCGGCATATTGCCGCTTATTACCTGCCTGGCATTGGTAAGAATGGAGGCGTAAAACGGAAAGATGTTTTTGTTCAGTTCTGATAATACCTGATCGCCCGTGAGAGAAAGCAGGTGAGAAAACAGGAGGCGATAGTTTTCGCCCTCAAAAAGCCTTCGCAAGGGAGTAAACGTTCCATCCTGCTTGAGTTTGGCTTCAAAGATACGAAGCAGGAGAAGTTCAATAATATACTCCACGCGTTCAACCGGCGTACCGGCAGGACGCAGCTTATTATGCAGGCGTTTGAGAATGTTGTTTGTCTCGTTATCGGCGTAATGAACGGTTGATCTTCCCATATATTATTTGCTATCCAAGTTTTTGCCATTCGTCAGTCAGTTCTTCCCGAATGGCAATACCCCGCATCCGTTTTTCAATCCAGTCATCGGAATAGCCTTTGAGTTTATAAAGCATTCTGGTTCTTTTTGTGGCGAGTTCCGGATTTCCTATTTCCTGCACTCTTTCATAACCAACTTTGGCGAGCCAGCGTTTGAATGGCTCAGCTTTTGGAGAGGGGATGGACTGAATTATCCGAAAAACACCTTCGGTGTTGGCGCAGTCGGTTTCGTATTTTTTGCCGTCGGCTGCGGCCAATTTCAGTCCGTGACAAAATGTCACGACCTCACTTTTTTCTTCCTTCAACCTTTGTTTCAATTTTCTCCAATATGCTCCAGCATCAGTACTGTCCGTAAGAACCTCACATATGTCCACAACCGAAAACCACCACTCGTTTTTATAGATAGTTTTCCTGATTCTTTTACCCTTAAATAAGGCAATTTTTGTAGTTTCCATTTTTTTATACCCTAAAAGTAGTTTGTAATTCCTCAAAAACCTGAGGCAGACGGTTATCAAATTTTTGATTTACCGCCTGATAATCAGCCCCGATTATACGCATATAAACGGGGTTGTCAAATATCTCCTGTGCCGTGATCCGCCTTTTTTGCGTAATGTTTTCTGCAAAAATGTCTTTTATATCCTGCAGAATATGTATTTGATCATCGTTAAAGCTGTACGTCTTCAAATACGAATCAAAGCCGTGCTCAATCCGCTCCTTCGGAGTGGGGATTTTCTTAATCTTTAAGGCGTGCAGGAAGAAATCCCAAATTGAGCCCTGTTTAAAATCATACACTTTCTGGAGTTGTCCTTCATCAAGATATACTTCAGGCTTTTTAGCCCAATCTTTAATCGTTTCCACATCGTCTGCGCTTGGTTCATACTCTTTGTCTTTCTCAACTTTTTTCTTTATGTCAACAATCTCCGGCTTATCAGCTTTTTCCAACTCTTCCTCAAACAAAGCCCGGGCTTTTTCCATGGGGATATTATCAATTACTTGAATTTTATCGCCATGCAGATATACACGCTGGATAAGATGGGCGGGGTCTGGATTGTCGATGATAAACCATTCGCCTTTTGGTTCATATATTCCACCATCCCCACCGCCTTTTCCATTCACGACCTTTATATTTGGCTTTGGCGTTCCCTTTCCATTATCCTCCATAGCGGCACATAGGCGAACAAAGTCTAATACTTTAAAACTGAATTTGCCTGTCTTTGGGTCAAGACGGGTACCGCGGCCAAGCATTTGAACATACTTGCCAACGGATTTCGTCAGTGCGGCAAAGGAAATATAACGAACGCAGGGGATATCCACGCCGGTGCCCATGATATCAACCGAAACTGCTATAAACGGCTTGTGATGAATGTCCTTAAACCACTTTTTGAAGGTCGCATTGAGGTCGTTATTATCGGAGATAATTGCCTCGGCGTAGCGAGGGCTGGTTTCATCTTCAGAGGTGGCAAAAACCTTGTTGAGCGCTTTGGTGAGCATAATACAATGGGCTTGACTAACGCCAAACAAGAGCACTTTTTCGCCGTATTCGGTATGGGTTTTTATCTCTTCGGCGATGCGCAGGCATCTGTCTTCGGAGATGTATTTGCGCTCCAACTGTTCAAGCATCAGCTTTTTCTGTTGATCCAGTTCAATTCTTTTTCTCTCATCAGGATCAAGGACGTAACTAAACTCAACGCCCTTTTCGCGCGCTAATTTGGTGAGTTCGGTTTCAATTGATAAGACCTGATAGGGCGCCAAAAATCCTTCGTCAATTCCTCTCGTCAGGTCAAACTGATAGTCTGGCTCGCCGGTTTCGCACCCAAAGAGCTTGTAGGTATCCAATATGGCAAGGTCTTCTTCTGAAATGTCTTTTCCTTTTGCTGCGATTGCCTTCCGTGGGGTGGCGGTTAGCCCGATACGCGGGCAAAGAAAATGATCAAAGATGAGCTTTCTGTTGATATTGATAGACCTGTGGCATTCGTCCACAATGACTAAATCATAAAAAGAGCTTGAAATGTTTTGGTAGATATTCTCCAACGTGTCTATAACGACTATGTGAATTTGCGCGTTTTTTGTATTGGCGACAGTTTGACGAAGTGATTCGCACCGCCGAAAACTCTTTGCTAATGAGAGAAAAACCATCATGAAGCGCCTGGTCTGCAAGCATAATGCGGTCAACCACAAAAAGCACTCGTCTGGCCATGTTATATTCGAGGATAGCCTTGATGAATACAACCATTGTGCGGGTTTTTCCAAGACCGGTTGCCATGTGCACCAGCATTTTTTGTTCGCCTTCCCTGAATTTCTGCAAGAGTGTTTCAATGCACTCGGTTTGATAATATGTTTCCTTCCCGCAACTTGGATTAATACCGCCGGCAATTGTTTTATCAATGCATACTTCCCGATCAAGGTTTATTTTTTTTTGCTTGCTCGATTTTTAACCGCATTTCTTCAAGCGACATGAAGCCGTTGACTTGCCGAAACTCGCCTGCATCGAGACCCTTCCATTCGGTATCGTAAAACAGAATCCTTTCGGGTGAACAGGCATATAAAAAGCGGGGTTTTAAAACGGTTGCGTAAAGCGTGCGGAGCTTGGTAAGCGCTTTTTTCTCGTCTTCAAACTTGTTTTCAAATACGGCCAGGATATTGCCGTTGAGATCCGTCAGGGTAATATCCGGCTGATGCTCTTTTTGCCTTCAAATATCTTCTGCTGTTCCGGGGTTAAACGATACTCTTGCTGATACAGCAAGGTATCTCCCGGTTTCCAGCCGGACCTTTTCAAATCCTCAATGACCTTAAGATCGGTATTGGTCGCTTCGTTGATTTTTCCCATATTATCCTTTGATTAAATCTTCAGTATTATACTTAACCAAACGAGCGATACATCTCTTTTTGAGTCTATCTTTATACCGGGAAGGAAAAACCCTATTTGCAAATGATTGCCTTCTTGCCCCGACTGCCAGGAACAATGAATCAAGTATTTAAGGAATGCAATGAAAACCCTGTTCTTCTGTCAATGGAATTTGACTACGTACCATATTAGCCTTCAGTGATAATGATTTTGGCTCGATGATAGCAGATTTAATGAGGCATGTCAAAAGGGTATATTATTACTACAGAAGATATTTGGCGGGAAATGAAAACGGTTTTGGTGTTTTTGTTGGGGCTGTGTGTTATACGGTATACGAGGAATGCCTTATACCAAAAAAAGGGGATATCCAATCACTCCGTGAGGAATTGGGGTTACGCCTTAACCTGATCAAAATACCATTTTTTTGTCAGCAGGTCGTAAGAAATAAGGCAGGTAAGATTGGTATTTGTTTTTATGCAATATCGTTTCTTTGTCACGCCCTGAATAGTTTGGTCTAACCATTCGCCAATCACTTCTTTCACCTGAAAAAGTCTGCCGTGCAGTTTAAAACTATAGGGAGTCACATAGTCAATGGTCAATCTGTTAACAGGCACCCATACGGAAGACTTTGCTAAAGAGAAAATCGTAAATATCGATGAAAAAGCCCAAATGGTTATACAGGCTATGGCAAAAGCCGTTGAGATGACAACGAGATAGCGCCCCTCAAATAACGCAACCATATGAATTGTGCTATCGGCATATAGACCCAAAGCAAAGGCAATCTCCCAGTATCCTACGGTAAACGTAAGACCTTCTCCGCTGTAAATCAACTTTCTTACGGCAAGAATAATTAAGAAGGGCATCCACCAGAGCCCAAAAGACCAAAAAAAGAGGGAAACTCCTTTTAAAAACGGGAGGATGTCGGTAAAAGGGCCCCCTACTCTTTGTATATGCTGGTGCAATACGGCGCCCGCAATCGCCGTTACGGCTGCTGCCCCAACATTCATCCAATAAGGCGAGAGAACGGTGTTGCTCTCAAACCGGTAAAACATCAGTCTTAGGACAAGCAACACCATAAACACCAGATACAAGCTTGCTCCTACTGACCAGAGTGCAAATGAAAATACGTGGATAAAGATCACCTGTTTTATGGTGTGTTCTGCAACGATCATTCCCAGCAAGGCCGTCGATTGAGTGCCCACCGTCGCGAAAAACCATCCCCCATGCAAGACGTCCTCAATCTTTCTGTCTTCTGATTTCGGATTCAGGAAAAGGATGCTAAACGTGGAAAGTGATATGACTAACCACAGACCGATGGAAACATACCAGAATATCTGTGCCGTTGTATGGAAGTGAAATATCCTGGAAAAACAAATACCAATAAAGCTCTCTACACCCACAATCGTAAAGAAATAGAGAGTTTTCTCCGGATTGAAGAGTTCCGCTGAGACATCTTTAAAGAATAGCGCCGTCTGTGCTGCCTTAAAAACAACTACAGAGAAGAGTATGGCTAAACTTGTAAAAAAAAAGTAATGGGCAATTGCTTCGTAGCCATACCACTGAGCAAGAGAGGCAATCATAACCGTGGCCATAACGGCAGTAAACCAACGGGTATCCAATGAATAAGTTGCTATCTTTAATATGCTCATACATTATAACCCAGCACAAAACGCATGTAACCGGATGATAACTGATACCTTCGGATTTCGGATTTGGCTCAGCGGGTACTCCTTATCCCTAAGTTACCCCTACTGCTTTTTTCGTATGCATCTTTGTTATGGTCTTTTCCTCCATAAACGAGAGACACATAAGGCACACAAGGGAAACGAAGATAAATCCTAAAGAATAATTATTCGTATAATCCCTGATAGTACCCAATATAATGGGAAGAAAAAAGCCACCGAGACCGCCGGCGGCGCCTACCATTCCTCCAACAGCGCCAGTATCTTTGGGAAAATACTCCGCTACCAGCTTAAATACAACGCCATTCCCGATGCCCAGACAAGCACCCATCAAGTAAAAGATAGTAAGGGATGTCATTAACGACACATTCATATTCAGGAAAACGAGTACGCCGAGTAACGCTATTGAAAGGACGATTAAAATGCGTCTTCCGGGGATACGGTCACCAAGATACCCCCCCAGGATGCGGGAAAAGGTTGTGGCAAATACAAATATGGACGTGAGACTACCTGCCTTTACGGGTGTTAATTTATAAAAGTCCCGAAAGTAAGAGGGCAACCATAATGAGAAGGTAACAAAGAATCCAAAGGTCATGAAATAAAACAGGCAAAAAATCCAGATGAGGTTAGAAGACTTATATACCTTTATTTTATCACGAAAGGTCGGAGGTTTGACGTTGACAGGTTTTGGCGCATCTGCAGAGAAAAACCAGTAAACAAAGGCCATTGCGAGTAATGGTATCGCATAGATCATAAATACCTTGTTCCAGCCGAGAGACTCCGCAAGAAAAGGTGCTCCAAACGTGGCCGCGGCGGAACCTATATTTCCAACGCCATAAATCCCTAATGCTAACCCCTGTTTTTCTTTTGGATACCACTGCGAAACTTGTGGAATCCCAATGGCGAATGATGTCCCTATGATACCAAAAAAGAATCCACAAACCAGCAGAAATCCGTAACTGTGGGCAAAACTTGCTATAAACATGGGGAAAAAGCCAAACAAGAGCAGCATGCTAAAAACCCGTCGGCCACCAAATTTATCCGTTAAAACACCAATCGGCACCCTGGCAATTGAACCAAGCAATACAGGAGTTGCGAGTAGCAATCCCACCGCAGTAGAAGATAAGTTAAATTCAACCTTCAGGTATGCAGCGAGAGGGGAAAAGAGTGCCCAGCCTGCAAAACAGATTGCAAATGCTATAGTTGCAAGCACGAGTACCTTCAGATTCCCTGTTTGCGCCTGAACGGGTGGATTCATAATAGTGTCTCCTAAAATCTCATTCTAAAGATTTACGAAATAATGGATGGACAGATAATTTTTCAACTTTTTTCCCTATGATATCGTCAGGTGAGGTAAATCTAAAAAATCTTTGCCTCAGGATTTTTGATGTGAAAAATGATTCTGTCACAAAAAAAATCTATATTCAAGCCATCATTAGGTTTCTTTTACGGTAATAAGAGATTCTGAAGCTTTATTTATTTCTGAGTCCATACAGAATATCTTCATTTTAAAAGGAAGTTTTTACGGTTTTATTTCCCATGTTTTTACAGACTCAGACTTTTCCGGCGTTTGGTTGTCATCGTTTGTTATAACTTCACTTTCTTTGCTACCAGGGCTCGTGTTTTCGGATTTGGAGGTAGGTAATCCCCCTTTCAACTTAGAAATATGGTCTCTAATAAAATCTTCGTCTCTTTGTGTCACAAGCGAGCCAAAAACGCCTAATGGATTCTGCACTTTATATTTCTGCTCCCGAAGATATCCACGTTCTTTTCTCAATTCGTAACCATCTATGATGGCTATTATAAACCCCACCATAATAATGCCGGTTACACCCAGAGCAGTCTTCGTTGGCAGGGTCATGTCTTTCAGCACAAATCCGGTCGAAAGCTTCCGGCAAATTAACATTGCAAGGATAAAAGCGGGAATTATCATTGCAACCATAAGTGGTCGTATCAGCGAATTAATATTGTCTACTACACCGAGAGCCTCATCGGCATCTATTTCTACAATGAGTCCCATGTTCAAGTCTTTAAGCCACGTCCACGCGCCCACGACCCTTAACCCATCATAATCCCGGTATCCCTTCAGATCATACCCGGTTGTTTTCCCTGTTATGCACCGTTTCACCCCTTTTGTCAGTAAGGTTGTCGTTGGATCCGCTACCTTATGGCATGTCTTGCAGATATCGTCGGTATTTTTGATCTGGTCAGAAAATCTCGATTGCGTGAGCATGATACCATCTTTGTTTACGAGATAAGCTTCTCCCGTTTTTCCCCAGGCAACATTCCTCATGCCGTTATTGAGCATGGATGCATCCATCCATAACAAAACCGCACCAATTACATCATGATTTTCTCCTTTAATTGGATAGGAAATAAACAGAGAAGGTGAATCATCCGCTTTGCCGCCCTCCGCAACCGTATTCACAGAATAGTGGATTACATCAGAGATATATGTTTTGCCGTCGTATAACGTCTCCTGCACATTCCTGAAAGGCTTTTCTTTCATAATATTCACACCTATCAGGGGTTTTTCATTTTCGGTTGTTAACTGAATTGTTCCTGCCGCATCACAAATAAATATTCCTTTATAACCATAATCTGCCTTTGAACACTCTAATTGTGTTTTTAATCTTAAATATTCATGTTCATTTCTCCCGCTTGCAAGGCTTGCAAAATCTTCATCACCGCGAATGAGAAATTCACTTTGAATCGTGTCTGAGATAGCCCTGGCATGCGACTTTCTTTCATCCCACAGTATGGTTAGCATATCTTTCTGCTTGTTTAAGAAGCCTTCCAGATTCCGTTGTACACCCTGCATCAGTTCTTCGCTTGCCTTTGGAAATGCGAGCATTTTAAATAAAACAAGGGGAAACAACCCTAAAAACACAAACATGGCAACAATAAAAACCCTGCCTTCCTTAAACATCCTCATCATAATATCACCTATCACCTTTTCTCATAAATTCTCTGATGTAAGTAAATTATTTTGTATCCGATTGTTAAATTTGTTAAGACCTGTCTCGACATCGTCCATATTAATTATTTTACCAATTTAACTGGAAATACAATTCGTTTCATGGTTAATTGATAACGAAAAATACAATTTTATATTATACAATAATATAAGGCAAATAACAAAATTAAATACGTGGAAACAATTTGCTTGTAGTTTGTATTAGTAAAAAGATGCGAATGACTTAAAGGAATTACAATCCAAAGAGCTAATGAAATTCTTGGAAAGATTAAGGATTGGAAGACAAATGGGTATGGAAAGGTGCAAAAATAATCTGATGTTCAGACTTTCAAAATTAGCCACAGAGCTCATAGCGAAGCCGCAACCAAAAATAGGACGGGTGAAAAGGACAAATGCCCGGAATCTTCTGGAACGATTACAAAAGTATGAGGATGATGTACTCAGGTTTATGGACAACAAAAACGTTCCCTTCACGAATAATTTGGCCGAAAACGATATCAGGATGACGAAGGTGCAGCAGAAGATATCGGGTTGTTTCCGTTCTCTGGACGGAGCGAAGATTTTCTGCCGCATACGTAGTTATCTCTCGACCAGTCGAAAACAAGGGATGAATTTGAGCCAGGCATTACAGATGGTATTCCGCGGCAAATTGCCCTATTTTACCAGCCCTTAGCAACGGCGGGTGAAAATACGCTGAATAATTACAAGGAATTTTGATTGACAAACTTTAAAGTCAGAAGTATGATCCGTCCGTTGATGTAATATAAATTGCTCTTTCTATGTATAAATCAATTGCAGGTACTTCCTCACAAAAGCTGTGCTGGAAGTAAAAGGGAACCCAGATTTCTATAATACTGTTTGAATAAGGGGCGGACCCGCCGCTGTAACCGTGGACGAACATCATAATCCACTGCTCTATCTTAATAGGGTGGGAAGGATGATAAGTAGAACGATACGGAAGCCAGAAGACCTGCCTGTAATTGCTTCACGAAATCTTCGATGGTAAAGAAGGTGAAGGGGAAAATGACCGGATACTAGAGAAATACTCTGGCAAGGTTATTTTATGTTTGGAAAATAGGTGTCTCTATTTTCACAGCACGTATAAAGGCGCGTCTATAAACCTCATATCTTTTCACATTGAAGATATGGGGTTTTTTTTATTTCCCGGAATTCGGAAAACCAATTTTCCATGATAGTTTGAAGAAAAACAGAAGAATACCTCAAATCGTATACTATAATTTTGCTCCCAACAAAGGAGGTGATCATGTAACAGATACTGTATGTAAACCTTGAGTGCTGATTGTGTGTGAGATGAAAAGGGAATTCCACCCCGAATTAACAACGGGTAACGGAAGCTGCCCCGCAACTGTAATTGGCGACGAAATCTGCGAAATACCACTGGAAACTGTTTGAACGGTTTAAACTGATTAAACGGCTTTCCGGGAAGGTGCGGAAAGTAGGACGACCCGAAAGCCAGGAGACCTGTCTTGCACAATTTTAAAATTATTTTTCCGAGGGGAAAAGGAGATTTTATGAGAAATGTTTTATTGTTGTTGTGTCTATGGGTAATTCTATTCGCTTGTAATATGGCTTTCGCAGAGGTTTCTTCAGATTCTCAAAAGATATCTACCAAAGATCAACAGAACAGCATGGTACCCGATAGCAGCCTTGACCAAAGGATTACCAAATTGGAAAAATCCATGGAAACATTGGAAGACAGGATGGAAGAAACCGTGCAGATCTTTGAAAGCAGATTTGAGGAGATGATGAGGGCGCTGGAAAATAAACTCGTTCACGAGCAAGAACAATCTCTAAAGAAACAAGATGTGCGTATTGCATCCGAAAGCATGCAAGACCAGATGAGCAGCGGTGTGAAGGCATCGACAATAAATCCAGAAGAAACAACAGAAGAGATAAAAGATGCGTCTTTTTTAGATGATAGAGAAGTTGGTGCAGCAGAAAGCCGAGTGGACAAAAAAATCCAGTCGTTGGAAGAATCAATAAAAGACATACAAAACAGAAATACCATAATGGATATGACCGAGGAGATAAGAAGGGTTCAGGAGTATGTCTGCAAGAACGGGCATGTTTTTTCTACAGGGGCTGAGGATAAAAAATGTCCCACCTGTGGGTTAAAACAAAAGGCAAGAGATCAATTTAAATTGTTTAAATTTGCCCGACGGGAGAGTGTCTCGGAAAGAATTGAGGCAGCAATTGATGAGGCTTTTGAAAAACGAGTATTAATTGGAGCAAGTGGAACAGGCATACTCCAACAAATACTCAGCAGTGAAAAGGAGGAAAAAGGCTTCGCCTCAGGTTCTTTTGATTTATTGTTCATTACAAAACCCCTACTTTATACAACGTTTTTTTATTGATCTTGAAGCAATTGGCGGCAATGGCCCGGATGAACTCCTGGGAAGTTTCTCGGGTCTTAATGATGATGCCGGCTCATTGCAAGATGATGACGGGGTCGACAGGGTGTCTGTACGGGAGGTATGGCTACAATCATACCTGTTCGATCAAAAGTTAAGACTTGTTGGCGGCAAGATAGATCTGACAAATTACTTCGATCATAATGTCGTAGCCAACGATGAAACAACTCAGTTTATTACCGGCGCCTTTGTGAATAATCCAACATTGGAAGTTCCGGATAATGGACCAGGGCTTGTGGTTTTTTTTGATACTATGAAGGGTCCTAACTTTGGATTGGGGTTACAAAGCGCCGACAACTCGGGTACGAACATAACGGACGACATTTATGCTATTGCACAGATTGGTTACCGATCGTACGGTTTTTTTGGTCGCGAAGGAAACTGGCGCATTTGGGGTAGGATTAATGGTGAAAAGGATGACGATAAAGGTTTTGGAGTAAGTATGGATCAAAACCTTACCACGCGGCTCACCGCATTCGCCCGTTATGGAGCAAATGAAGAAGAGAAAGGAAATTCAGATATTGCCAGCGCATGGAGCCTGGGGTTACGGTATCGATCACCATTCTTTTCCAGGGTAAATGATGAAATGGCATTTGCATTCGGCACGATTGATATGGTACATGGCGGTGAAGAAAGGGTAGCCGAGCTCTATTATAAATTCCAGTTTAATAAGCACACTTCTATTACCCCAAATATTCAAACGCTTGTTGATCCTGCTGGTGTGGATTCAGAGGGTACATCCGTATTGGCAGGTGTAAGGACGCAAATAGAATTTTAACTTTTGGAATATCATATCTTGAAGGCATAGGAATTTCAATCACCCCCCATAATCCCCCCCGTAAACGGGGGGAGACAGGGTGGAGAAGTCACCGAAGGCGTAATTTACTATAAATATTTTATGAAAGGGGGTGAATTCAAAATATCGCAAGAAAACAACTAAACTACGTATTGGTCTTTTTTATTGAGGAGGAGACAACCATGTTACAAAGATTACGTTTTAGAAAAATTAATCCCTTGATTGCGAGTATGGTTACTGCTTTTTGTATCTTTACGTCTATGGGCTATGCAGAGAAGAAGGAAGGCTTTGATCCAAAAGCAGTGGTATTCGTAACGAATCGTGACTCCAGTGATGTGACGGTTATTGACATGAAAACGGATACCATAATTGAACGCATTGCATGTGGCGATTTTGGGAATCCACACATGACGGAAGCTACTGAGGATGGGCGGTATCTGCTTGCTACATGCACGCAAGGCAATTACGCCTCAATTATTGATTTGCACACGAAAGAAATTACGAAGGTCAGATTGGATACAATGCCAGAACACTTTTGTATTTCTGCCAAGAATGAATATGCATACATTGGGAATATGGGGGGTGGTTCGGTCTCAGTTCTCGATATAAAAAACAAGAGAGAAATAAAAAATATCCCCGGCTTTTTTGAACCACATGGGTTTGAATGTTCAACAGATGGCGCAAAAGTTTACGTTTCCAATATGGGCGCACATGAAGTTGGTATTATTGACACAAAAACCCTGAAACTTGTCAAAAGAATTCAGGTTGGAAGCGCTGATGTATTGGCAATGGTCAATCGAATCGATATGAACAACAAGCTCTCTGAAGTTGTGGGCGCTGCAAATCCAACATTCACACCCGATGGAAAATATGCATATGTTGCAGATGGTGATTCGAATCAGGTCGCGGTTATTGATACCACAATTGATGAAGTAATTACTACCATTCCCGTCGGAGATGAACCCTGGCGTGCTTATGCCTCTCCTGATGGCACAAAGATGGTTGTGCCTAATAACGGAGACCAAACGATTTCTGTAATTGATGTAAAAAGCAATAAAGTAATTGCTACGTTCCCGGGCGATGAAGACATGACGGGAGTTAATTTTGTAAATGGCGGAAAGAAAGCATATGTCATAAGCCGGGGAGATAGCGCGTTGCGCGTGATCAATCTTGAAAAATTTAAGGAAATCAAGAGGATTAAACTGCCAGAGGATTCCAAACCTGAAACTGCATCTACGACTGCGGATGGGAAAAAGGTATATCTTTCAGCATCCGGACGCAACTGTGTATATGTATTTGATGCAGACACAGACCGCTATAAAGAGATACCAAATGTAGGTTACTCACCATGGGCAGTTAGCATTATCGGCGGGCAAAATTACTGTCATTGATCTAAACTATAGATCTGATGGTATGCATAAGGAGCAAAGGTAATTTTGATGTTCCCTGCTTAAAACATGCAGGGACAAGTTTTAGCAAAAATGATTAACCCTGTCAGGGTTAAAAACCCTGACAGGGTTAACTCACGAATTTCGTGCTTCGCCAGCCTGTCGGGCAGACAGGGATTCTGTTTCTTCCAACAGGTTTGGCTTAGGGAAATATAGTAAGATATACGAGATGCTAATACAATCCCTGAAATTCCAATGTTTTGTACTGAAGATAATTCAAAAATCATGAATCCCTTCCACGATCCAACAGTGTGCTTCAACATGTTAAGAATGTTAAAAATTAGGAAAACAGGATGCTTTATCCTTTTTCTTTCGGTTTTCCTGAATCTCCTTTGTTCTCATGGTGTTTTTTCACATGGTACAAGCAAAAATTATTTTATCCTTCCCATAAAAACAAAGATGGTTAAAAATGAGGAAGAATACAAAACCACATTTTTTTATTATCCTGTTGGTAACACGGGAATCTATGATTTTTCCATTCAGGTAGAACACATCAGTTCCGGAGCTTATTACCGGGAAGCCCTTGAGATGCGAATAATTGATCAACAGGGGATGGAGTGCGTTCTTTCGAGACCATTTTTGTTTGACGGACACATTCACAAGGTGAGGTATGAGTTGAATAATGGGGGGCAATATAGACTTATCATACAATTCGGTGCGGGAGATAAACAACGGACAGTAGAATTTCCTTTTGAGGTACAGGAAAAACGTATTGAAGATTTGTGTCCGTGGTGTGGTATGTTAGTAACGGATTCAAAAACAGCATATTTTTTACGATTAAACACCGGAGAGGAGAAAAAGGCATGTTGTATTCATTGCGCCATCAGCTTTAGAAATAAATTCCGTGATGAGCTGATATCCTTGGAAACCCTTGATTATTTTACCGCCGAAAGAGTTAATGCGCAGAAAGTCTGGTTTGTAAAAAACTCCACTATCACCCTTGAAAATTCAATGCCTCCGTACATCCTTGCCTTTGCTTCGGAGAAATCAGCAAGAGATTTTCAAGAAATTCATATGGGAGAGACTGTTATGTATGCAGGATTAGAAAAAGAAATTCTGGCAGAGGAAGATACAAACCATATCTCTTCTGAAAATGCTGAATTATCTCTTTTAAAAGAAATGATTTCTGTAATCAGGGAAAATTATTATCGTGAAATGCAAGAGAGTGAGCTGCTGAAACTTTCTGCCGAAGAGGTCATGGCATCCCTTGATAAGGATAGTACACTGAAAAAGATACAACCTTCTTCTCTTGATTTTATCAGGGGTTTTGAGAGAGATGAAACAATTTCTGATGCAAGGGTCATTCGCGACGCTATTGGATATGTGAAGATTGCTTATTTTGGCAGGAGGACGAAAGAAGATTTTGTTAAAGCTTTGAAACGGATGAAAGAGAGTAATCTTAGGGGATTAATTATTGATCTGAGAAATAATCCCGGAGGAAATTTAAAAGAAGCAACTCATATCATGCAATATTTCATACCGAACGGTAAACTTTTAGCGTCTTTTCAAAGCAAGGACCGGCATGAAAGGTATTTTTCGCAGACAGATGAAAAATGGTCGTATCCCCTGGTTGTATTGATAAATAACACTACGGCAAGTAGTGCGGAGATATTTGCTGCAACATTGCGTTATTATGAAAAAGCAACGCTTGTAGGAAAAAAGAGTTACGGAAAGGGAACTATCCAAAAGACCTTTCCCCTGAATCATGACCATTCTTTGATTCTCACGATAGGGAAAAGTTATGCTGCCGATGGTGCCACAGTAAAAGACTCAGGCATACAACCAGATTATGTTGTTGAAGGTGAAATTGAACAAATAAAATTCGCCATAAAGTTGCTTGAGCAAAGGTAATTTAAGGCACATAGGAATTTCAAACCGACCCTGTAGTGGCAATTCACGAATTGCCACTACACTTTTAAAAGTTGCCGAAGACCTAATTAAACGTTGAGGAATTTCAAAGTTGAGATCCTTCGGTCGTTTCACTCCCTCAGAATGACAGAGTAATACGAAAAATGTCATTCTGAGAGGAGCAAAGAATCTAATTTGAGACGGAAGTAGGGGACATGGTAAGCTTTACCAAAATAGGAGGATTAGTTTGCTGTGAGCTACGATATGATGTGGCGTCTTTTGCTTCCGGTAGGGTGAAAAAAGTATTTATCGCGGTCTCTTCGTTGGAAAATTCTTAACCCAGGAAACAATTTGCCATAGAATCTCGTTTTAAAGATTAAATAGTTCTCTGTAATTTAAGGTATAGGAATTTCAATCCCCCCATAATCCCCCCGTAAACTGGGGGGAAACAGGGAGGTAAGTAGCCGAAGGCCTAATTAAAGGTTAAGGAATTTCAATTATCCCTTATACTCCCCCCCGTTTACGGAGGAAACAGGGGGGAGTCGCCGAAGGCCTAATTAAATAAAAAAACAATTTTCTTTTATCTATCATTACGAAAGGGCAAATATATAATGAGTAAGCACATTACGAAAGAAGCAGCAACAGAAATGATTTTGTTGGCAAAAAGAGACAAAGGGTTAACATTTGATCAAATTGCAAAAGCAATTGGTCGTCATCCAGTCTGGACAGCATCTGCCATTATGGGACAAGCAACAATGAGTGCGGAGGAAGCTGGGAAATTAGTAGAATTATTAAAACTTGATGCTTCCGTTGCAACATCATTGCAGGAGTTCCCGCTAAAAGGATCTTTAGATGATAAAATACCCGTCGATCCATTAATTTACCGTTTTTACGAAATTGTTCAAGTATACGGAACTACTTTAAAGGCTGTTATTCACGAAAAGTTTGGCGACGGTATTATGAGCGCTATTGACTTCACCATGGATATAAAAAAGAAAGAAGATCCCAAGGGGGATCGCGTCGTTGTAACTTTAGACGGCAAATTTTTACCGTACATGAAATGGTAAACGACTTTTAAATTAGACTTTTGGTAACTTTTGATGCGGTAGTGGCAATTCATGAATTACCACTACAAGTAAACCAAAACCCTGACAGAGTTTAAGAGTTTAAAACCCTGTCAGGGTTAACCTGGTTTGAAATTTCTATACATTTAATTTGCCTACCTGAACGAGTCGGAAAAATTTTATGTTTTAGGAAGCTGCAAATGTAGTATACAATAAATAAGCGAATAGTCATTTTCAACTTCAACCCACTCGTTCGGGTTAGTCAGATTAAAAGTATGTGTTTTCAATAAGGGATGCTCTATGAAACTTATCACAGAACCTCACGCGGAACATATTCGAGGTACACTTTCATGCTATGACCGAATCATTATTTAAGGCACATTACCCCTTTTTATATGCAAAAGGTATGACATCCTTTCTGTGTGAGCAAAAAACCGTATCTTTGATTACCCGCAATTCGCCCAAATCTTGCGGGACGAGGTAATTCCACATGCCAAAAAGATTGCCGATGAGAATAATCTTGCCATTGAATACCTCCAGAAAAAGAACTTTCGTCGGAAAGACCGTATCGCAGAAATCTTGAGAGAGCGCGGTGGCCCCCTGGCCTTGTTCACATCTTTTCAGTACAGGAATCCTGTACCTCCTATAAACCATGGCACGACAAGAGAACATAGCAACATTTCTGAAAAAACTTCCTGGAAATTATCAGGACAACATGGGCAACAGATTCAATACCCGTATTGAAGACACACGGATCAAACATATCACGGGTACTGCTTCCGTAAAATGGTACTACAAATTCGATGTCGTGCTGCGGATAGAAACCACAACCTATGACGTCTCCTTTTTTGAGCACTACCGCAAGGTAGAACACCGTGACGGAACACGTGAAACGAAGGTCGCTCATGTAAAAAAAGGTATCTATAGCCTTGTTCCGCTCAAAGACATACTTTCGCGTGCGAATCATCGGTATCTGGAATTCATCTCTACCCTTGAAGACTATCGGGTGGGAAGGGTGAATAAGATTTCAAAGAACGTAACGGAAAAGAATCATACGTACAAAGGATTTAATTTCTTCAGCGATGAAGATCGGCAGATATTTCTGACCATTGCGTGTGGAGAGTTCAACATTCGGGGCTTCCAAAACAAAAACCTCAGAATGAAACTGAAAGAGAAAACCACGAGCCAAATATGTCGTATCATAAAGCAGCTGAGAGTCCACGGGTTAACCAGAAAGATTACCCGTTCATACAAGTACCATCTGACAATTCTTGGGCGCAACGTAATCGCACTTGGGCTGAAACTCAAAGGACTCGTGATTATTCCCCAACTTGCTGTTCAACATGAATAAATTATTTTTGCTCAAATTGTCAAAATATTTTTTCTTAGATACTATTGGAGGACGGTTTTAAAGCTTCGGTTGTGGCAGAGCCGCTCTAAGTATTTTAGTAGTATGTTTCGAAATTGATTTGTAACATGAGGATTATTTTTTGCAATGAAAAAATTGATGTCCCAAAAGTCCAGCCTGTCAGGGGGTGTCTATTTTGGGAACCATGCTAACCTAAGTTACGCATTTAAGAGCATAAGTAGCTGGTATACAAGGGTCTTCAAATATTTTCCTCACTACAAAGCTGTTTTTTTGAAGGTTATCCGCTTTCTTTTTATCGCCTGTGGATCAACTCCGAGTTTTTTGTATATCTCCCCTTGTG
>AYTS01000130.1 GCA_002009475.1 Candidatus Brocadia carolinensis
TTTACGGTACCTCTGAAAACTCGGTAAAAACTCAAATATGGATTGCAATCTCCGTTTACGTGCTTGTTGCAATCATCAAAAAGCATCTCAATTTAGACATGAGTCTCTACACAATTTTACAAATTTTGAGTATTACCCTATTTGAGAAAGTCCCTATTTTACAAGTACTTACAAATTCTGATTACAAAAGCGAACCATACTTTCCTTATAAGCAATTGTCCTTGTTCAACTTATAACCGGACACTAGTGAAGTCATAAGTCGAATTCAACACAACCTAAGGAAAAATGCGCAGCTTAAATTTTTTAACAAAGTAATGATCTCAAATTTCACAGGTATAGTTATGTACGTTAGGTTGAGTGAAGCGAAACCCAACAATTAAGATCATCCGCGCCTTATTTTCCCATCAAAGGAAATTTCGGTACTTGCTTCCAATCACTATCATAATCGCCTTGCTCTCTTTGCTGTCAAATAAAATCAGTATCTCGCTTGGATAAAGACGACCTGTTGCAAGGATCAGAGGAACAACATGAACACAGTTCACCTCGTAAACTTGAAACAACGGAATCCATTGCCGTGCCCTGAATTCCGGCATCTTCGAGCGACTGAATAGCCCTTTAAACGAAAAAACACCTTATAGGCAAACCTACCTGTTAATCCGTTGATGATTATAAGAATTATAGTAAAATAAATTTATATTATCAATGTCAAAAAGTGAGTGTATCAAAGAAAAAGAACTATCCAGTGGATGACAACGAAAGGTGCAATGTCTTAATATCGGCCATTCCCCTGATATTACAAACAACGCAATCCATCCTCCATACAAACATATCTCTAAAATAGCAAGTCCAGAGGAAAAGATTGCCTTACTTAGAAGCCTCTTTCAAGGGCGTGTTGACGTTTATCCCCGGCTGTGGATAAACAAAAAGACTGGCAAAAAGGGATTCAGCACGGTTTGTAACAACGAGTGGGTCGAGGGGTATGCGAAAGACCAAAGATAAAATGTAATGAGTGCTCACACAGGTCTTTTGCCCCTGTAACAGATACCGCTAACAGAGAACATCCTGAAGGCAAGCATACCATAGGCTTTTGTCCGCTGCTTACTGACGAGGCCCGCTGGTTTCTTGCTATAGACTTTGATAAGGAATCTTGGGCTAATGATGTCAATGCCTTTATCCCAAAACCCGAGATAGGGCTTTGAGACGAGAGAATTGGGAGAAAATTGGTACCTATTTTGAGTAAAACAGACTAAAAAAAGTAATGGTTACAAGATTTTTCCCATAATTTTCGTATTTTTCAGTGTTGTCCGGTTAAGGACTTGCAAATTGTTGTTCTTTGAAATGAGAGAGACCCGACTGTTGACAGAAGGGAGTTGATTGGTCATTTTAAAGATTGCAGACTTCGTTTTGTATTTTGACGCAAATCTAGAATCCTTTTCCTGGTAATGTTTGTGACAATAGATTGCAATAAGGTGATAGACTTTGAGATGGCGTTTCCACCAGCCGAAGAATATTTCAATGTTCCATCGGAGTCTATAGATGGTTGCGATTTCTTCAGCAGAGAGGTCGTATCGGTTGGTGGCAATCCAGTATATCTTGTTGTCAATGCGATAACCAATGACCCGTAGTTGCTGCTCCGTCTGGTTGACTCCGGGAGTGCCGAGCAATACTATGGCATCGTAAAAAACGATGCCTCCGGGTTTGACTGCGTTAAACCGTATGCAGGTTTTCGTGCTATTTTCCCTGATATGACAGACGAAGGACTTTTCTTCCGTCTGCCAGAGATCAAAATCCTTATGACACTGGTAGTATCGGTCCATGACTCCGGTTTGACCAGGCCGGAGTATCTGGCTGACAAAGGGGCGTTCATCAGCTTTGCCCTGTGTGAGGAAGAGTTTTGATGGTATTGATTGGTTCATGTCAAAGCCAAGATGCACCTTTGCTTTCTTGCAGTCGTTACGATAGTCGGCCCAGTGCATGGAAAGAACCGCATCGATCAGTGAACCGTCAATGGCTACGAGATTTCCCAGTTCTGCATGCTCCCTGGGCAGGATTTTCGCTGCTTTCGCCTGAAGTTGCTGGAATACGTAGGTTAACTGTTCGAGACCGCGGGAATTTATGGCCTCGAAGAAACTGCTCTTTTTTATCCCTTTGGGTGGTGCTATCACTAAACGAGCAAAGTCGTCTTCTTCGAGAACTTGCAGGAGATGTCGCCCGGAAGTATGCTCCTCAAGGTGATAAAAAACGAATGACTTCAGCTGATGTTCAAAATTCAGTTGCAAGGGTTTATCTCCTCGTGCCTCAAGCGGAGGCATGTCGAAAAAACAGATTCAACGGGTTGCCACAATTCGTGAAACGATGGTGCGTTTCGTCTTTTGTCTTGAGGATGAAAGGTGTGCGGCATTTTTCGTAACTCCAATAATTAAGGGTTTTTACGAAAAATTTTGCACCCACTTTTTGCTGAATTGTCAAGTAAAATATCTCCTCAAAACAGTATTTTTTTCTCATCTTTTTCTGATACCAGTTTTCCGCAATTTCCTAACCGGACAACGCTGATAGCAAACTTACTTTGTATTGTCGATATTTTAATGAAACGTTATACTAGTCCACCAACATGAGGAACTTCTAACAATGCCCGTATTTTCTATCTTGACTTTCAGGTAATCCTTATTATCCTGTAAATGCTATCAAATAATGAAACCTTCCGTTTCACATTCATTAAAATTTATTCCTCTGCAGAACGAATGAGCGTTGAAGTTTTTCAGATCGCTGGCATACCGGTTCCTTTTTCCAGCGATATTGATGTAACAAAACTAGGTCATGATGATATCTTTGAGACGTACCAGCTCTTCCGGTTAAATCTCGATGCGCATAAATTATCGCTCCTTCCGGCATTTGATACCCTGCTCTCCCTCAACCTTTCGCGGGGAGTCATTCCCTTTGAACATCAGATAAATTCGGTAAAAAAACTGCTGGGCAGGTTCAGGGGCAGGGGAATGCTTTGTGATGAAGTGGGGCTTGGCAAGACCATCGAGGCGTCCCTTGCAATGCTCGAGCTGATTACCAGGGGACTGATTAAACGAGTTCTTATCCTGGTACCACCTTCACTCGTTCAGCAATGGAAGGAAGAGACGTTTTTTAAGTGCAATCTTGAGTTTATTACCTCAGATGAGAAGGAATTCAAACTGCAAGGAAGCGCGGCATGGGGGAAATTTGACCGTATTATTGCGTCAATTCATACCGCCAAGAAGTCTCCTCACTCGGATGCGATTCAGCAGGAGAACTTCGACCTGATTATTGTCGACGAGGCGCATCACCTCAAGAACGCCAATACCGTAGGCTGGAAATTCCTCAACTCTCTCAAAAAGAAGTACATCTTCCTCCTCACCGCTACCCCGGTGCAAAACAATCTGGAGGAGTTGTTTAATCTTGTGACACTGGTATATCCTGGTGAACTGGGCACCTTAAAATCCTTCAAGAAAAACTTCGTTTCTGCTGGTGACCGTCTGACTCCGAAAAACTACGAACAGTTGAGGTCTCTTCTCGGAGAACTCATCATACGCAACCGGCGTGCAACGAGCGATGTAAAATTTACCAAACGATACGCAAAAACGATACGGATTCAGCTGAGTAAAAGCGAGAAGGAATTGTATGAATCGGTATCCGACATCGTGAGAAATCAGTATGCGGGTTCTCCCCAGCAGGTCAAAATGGCATTACGCATCCTCCAGGAAGAGATTGGTAGCATACCGCCTGCCGCCGTTTCTACCCTGGAAAGTCTCCGGGATAAACTTCCGGACAGCGCTGCAATCTCCGATCTTATCAGACAATGCAACCATCTTGTCTTTTCGGAAAAGGTTAAGGTATTGATTGATGTCATCAATACCATACCCGACAAGGCGATCGTCTTTACCAAATTCAGGGCTTCCCATACAGCGATAACAACAGCCCTTGAAAAATGCGATATCCCCTATTCACCGCTACATGGCGGACTCACCCGGCATGAAAAGGAGAAATCCATTAAGGAGTTTCAGCATTCCTCAAAGGTGCTGGTTGCAACGGATGTGGGCAGTGAAGGAAGAAACCTCCAGTTTTGTAATCATAATTGTTAACTTCGATCTCCCCTGGAATCCCATGAAAATAGAGCAGAGGATAGGGCGGATTTCCCGTATCGGCCAGGAGAAGGAGGTGCACGTCACGAACTTGTCCGCAAAAGACACGATCGAGGACTATATCCTATACCTCCTCGATGCCAAGATAAATATGTTTGAACTCGTTATTGGGGAAATTGATGTTATCCTGGGAAGACTGGATGAAGAGACGGAGTTTGAGTCCCTTATTATGGATGCCTGGACAAAATCCCCTGATACAAAGCAATTCGAGAATCAAATCAATCAACTGGGAGAAGACCTGCTGGCTGCAAAACAAAAATACTCCACCTTAAAGGATACGGAAGATAAGATATTCGGTGACCAGTTTAATACCGCGGTTGCAGAGACAAAAGGTACGGAGGACGGCGAAGATGAGTACCGCAATTCTTGAAAAATTTCTTATTGATTATGTAGAAGCGAAAGAAGGAGAAGCGGAACTCGTTGATGCGGGGACGTATACCATCCTGTACGGCTCTGAACCAACGATGAAAACCGTTACCTTCGAAATAGAGGCTGCAAAGGAAAATCACCAGATTGAGCTATTCCTGCCCGGCAGCATATTCTTCGATGCCATTGTTAAAGATGCAACGGCAAGGGGCTGTGTCGGTGCAACCTGGTTATCAGGATTTCAAGTCGTCACGAAGATAATCCAGTCTGAGGCAATGAAAACCTTTTCCTTTGTGGAACACGAAAAGGATGGGGTAAAGAAAAGAGAACCAAAGATGTCATCTTTTCAGCCTTACAACGTCAAGGTAGTGACATTTGCCTTTAAGGTACGTATGACTACGGATATCATTGAAGATCATTTATACATCGTATCCATAGATGCCCGGACATCAAAGATACTCAAGAATTTCATGGAATATCTCAGCAAATTCCAACATCTTCCTCAGTTTGAAGAGGACATTCCTGATTACCACCTTCAGGACTTTTCGAGATGTTATCAGATTGCCATTGACTCTGTAAGGCAGAAGTTGACGGGTCTGATTGTCAGGAAAAAACAGGAAGCAGCGGACTTGAAGAATAAGGAAGCTGAGCGCATGAAAAAATACTATGATACCCTGAATGCGGAACTGGAAGAAGCGCTGGAAAAGAAGGCTGAAGACCGAGAGGCAGTGGCAAACATCCAGGCAAAGCAAAAGGCCATGCTTGTGCAGCGGCAATCAGCCCTGAGTGACATAGAATTCCGTTACCGAATGGGCGCTAGCATGTCTCTGGTGTCGGTACTGGTCACGAACTATCCCTGCTATATCGCGAAGGTAAGTGTTCCATCATCCATTCAGACACTGGAGTACGATATCATCTGGAATCCGCTCTTCAAGCGGTTTGAACCGCTGGTGTGTCCAACCTGTAAAAATCACAGTTATGCCATGAACTTCCTCCGTTCCGGCATTCGTTGTCAGAACTGTTTTACATGAGCGGGAAGATCAACAATGACTAAAAAAACAGTTGTAACAATTTAGTTTTTTGAAAATCTCAAGAGAAAGCCGTATTTTGCCGGCGGTAGCTGGGAGTATAACAAGGAGAGACAGATTAAAAACATGTCTTTGTAATTTCCAAATCCTGAAAGGATGTCATGATAATGTTATTTCACCCCTTCGGGCTTTTTTACCACAGAGCGGTTTTGTTTTATTGCGTGTGAATGTCCGCAGGTATACGCCTAAAGAGAAAGGTGTTTTTCAAAAAGCTAAAGTGTTACAAACAATTTATTATGCATAAAGATGGCTGCGTTAATTCATACAACACCAATCTTTTTAAAGATTTTTAAGAGACACCAATATCTCCCCGGCATCGATACATCTGCAGATAGGGCATTTTTCTTTTGAAACAAGAGACCCACGCTCTTTCAGCAACACAAATGTCTTCTTAAAAGAACGAGATGTTATTTGCCAAGTGCCTCCGTATTCTTTTAGATTACCGCAAGAACAATATATTATTGGCTCAAACACGAGTGTTCACCTCAAAATTTTTGGATGAAGAGTAAAAGGCTGTCGAGGTGGGGAAACCTGATACCCCCAAAACATGCCTTCTAGAGAAACAAAGACGAATTTCGGATGGTAGTAAGAACGACCACGAATCTGTTCCATGTCAATGCTGCCTTCGTGAGAACATAGCCACCGGAGACAGATGAATTCCACGACCCCGGCCACGACAATGCTGCCTAAATAAAGGCAAACCCCGGTTTATTATTCAGATGACGTTCATTACATGCAAGGTTTTTAATATAGCAAAAACAAAAAATAATTACAAGTTTTTAAATAATTCTTGCATTTTAAATTTATTCATGTTTATAATTTGGTTTTTAGAGCGTAGCAAATGATTATCAGCAGATACTTTCCCCCCCTCGGCCAGCCGCAAACCATACCGCCGGAGGGTTCGTGATAATATAGCAGCTGGATTATGTGCTGTTTTCCACAAGTGCAATTACCTTCATAAAACACCACGCGAAGGGCTTGCGGTATTTTAGTACGCGTTGCGCTCTTGTCAACAGTTTGAAATTCCTTGAATGAATCCGGGTCTTTTTTTTCTCTCATCCGCAGGAATAATGTCCGACAAGATTAATCATGCAATCGAACACGCAAAGCACCTGATGCCTGATCAGGGCCCGCTTCCCTTTTTTGTTCATCACAACACCATTCACCACTTCGAGACATACGATTTTTTTGAAGGTGTTAAACAGGCGGGGCGTTTGTATGGCGCCCATGCCTTTATGTCCGAAGAGGAGTTTCTCCTGGCATTTGAACGGGGGCGCATCTCTGTCGAAATCCTTCAAAAGAAGATCGATGAATATATCAAGCGCTATAATCTTGATATTCAGCCTGAACTTCTGTTCAGGCTCATGACAGAAAAACCACATCAGCGCCCCGAACCGGACGCGAGAATTCTTCAATTTGTACACGACACTGCATACCAACGGCCGGGTTATTACAAAGAAGCGGTTCAAATCGCTCACAACCAAAATATCGATGAGCTGATGGAACCAGTTCTCTTTCGGTTTCTTCCCTCTTATTTCGACTTTGGCCTTGCCTATTGGCCCATGCCGAATCGGGAGAAAGGGTTATGGCATTGCTTTTGTGAAATTTACTCAAAGAGCGGTTTTTTCAGACCGAAATTTCTCAGGACCTTGAACCGTATCGTCTCCGAAGCAAAACGATACACCCATGACGAGGCAACCACGCTCTTGCTAAAACGTCTGGCCATTCCGGATGAATATCTGGATGACTATCTGTTCCGCACTCTGTACCGCTATAAGGGGTGGGCGGGCACCATTAAATCTCTGGAAGAGGTGCCGGATTGGATTCCAGATCACGATATTAAAGCATCATTTAACGAGGTTGTCCCTGTAATTCTCGTTGCTGAGCTTGCGGCGATTAAGTCCGTGTGTGAGATTATCAGCCTGAGGATTCCGGTTTATAAACCGATACCGTTGTACGACTCCTATTTTGTCGCAGCTATTGTAAGCGCCTTAGGCATTAAAAAGGGCGATACCTTTCCCAGGGAAGTCATCCAACTTACCGACGAAAATCGCCTGGAGATATGGCAGCGCTCCTACGAAGACACCTTTTACAACCAATTTCTTTCAACATACCGTGAGGGAGCTATCACGTCAAAGCCAAAATACAAGCTTCCGAATTATCAAGTCTTTTGCTGCTTAGATGAACGGGAGGAATCTTTCCGCCGCCATCTGGAGCGCATAGATCCTGGTGTCGAAACCCTGGCTGCTGCCGGACATTACGGTCTCGATATGAAATTTAAGGCGGTACCGGATAAACATTACCGCAAGATGTGCCCGCATCCTTTAGTAACACCGTCGGTACAAGTCTACGAAGATGCAGCAAAACCTGAAGATGCTATGCCCAAAAAACTGCAACTTTACGGAGAGGCGCAATGGGCGATTACACAAGCGTCCAAGACCCTTTGGGGAGGTTTCGCCCACACGATTTTCAGCGGGATTTTGGACTTCCCGCCATTTGTCCTTGACGTGCTCTCTCCAAAGTACAGCTCCAAGCTGAGACGATACCTGGCGGCTTACAAGCCAAAGACCCGTTTGGCCTACAAGAAAGAAACTCATGAAAATGAAAAGGGGTGGGACCTGCAAAGCCGGATTGCCCGCGCTACGGGTATACTCAAGGGCTCCGGTTTTTCGGACAACTTTTCACCTTATGTATTTGTTCTGGGTCATGGGTCGTGCAGCCTGAACAACCCACATGAAGCCGCCCACGATTGTGGGGCTTGCGCAGGTGGGCGAGGTGCACCTAACGCCCGTGTATTTGCAGCCATCTGCAATGAGCCGGAAGTGCGTGCAGGACTTGCGAAAAACGGCGTCCTGGTGCCGGATTCAACACGGTTTATCGGAGGGTATCATAATACCTGCAGCGACGAGGTGCTTCTTTTCGATCTTCCCGACCCCATAGAGCCCCGACTGCAAAAGTATATTGACACGATTCGCCGGGCAGCAGCACTGGATGCGAAAGAACGCTGCAGACGTTTTGAGGAGGTGAAGACGAACCGGTCGGAAAAATCATTTGCTGATTATGCACTAGGACGCTCGATGGACATTACCCAACCGCGTCCCGAATACGGTCACTGCACCAATGCAATTGCCATCGTGGGTCCGAGGCATCTTACGCGAAATCTTTTCTTCGACAGACGCGCGTTTTTAACTTCCTATAATTATCAAGTAGACCCCGAAGGTAAATCCCTGAGAGGCATACTTGGCGCGGTTGGTCCGGTTTGTGCGGGAATTAACCTCGAGTACTATTTCAGCTTTATTGACAACGAACACTACGGCTGCGGAACCAAACTGCCTCACAACATTACATCACTGGTAGGGGTAATGAACGGACATTACAGTGACCTGCAGTTGGGGTTGCCATGGCAGATGGTCGAACTCCATGAACCGACCCGATTGATCCTGCTTGTCTGCTGCCAGGTCGGAACGATGGAAACCATCCTTGGCGAAGCCTTTGGTTATACCGGTCAACCAGGGCACTTTCAGTGTCTGGTGAAAAATAATTGGATTACCCTCGTAATTCACGATCAGGAACAGGAAAAACTGTTTTTGTGGAAAGGTGGGTCGTTTGTACCATTTGAAGAAACGATGGATGTGCCGGAATACAAGGGCAACGACCCGCGATTTTTTCTTGAACAGGGTCATCTTTTGTTTGGACAAATTACCTAGGAGCATATGGTGGAGCACACTCTTATCACGTATCTCGCGCATTACTTTGTACTATTTCCCATCCTCAAGGTGCTTGCAATCAACATTCAGTATTTTTCCAGCAAGCGGATAATCGAAGAACATATGGTCCGTAACCTGGTCACATGGGGAGGCATGAGCGATGTTGTACACGTCGTGATCGCCTTGTGCATCCTGGGATTTAAGGCAACTACCGTTCACATAGGGTCCTTCTGCCTGATTGGCTGGCCCTTTATTGTGGATTGGAACCTTTATACGGCTATGTTTTTGGCCTTTACGACAATAATTGTTACCATCGTAGGCCGGTTTTCTCTCTTTTATCTGCACCGCGATGCCTATTATCACAAGTTCTTTTCCCTTTATTTTATCTTTCAGCTGTCGCTGGGGCTTCTTGTTCTCAGTTCCAGTACCTCCTATTTGTTCATGGGCTGGGAACTTCTGGGCCTTTCATCAGTGCTTCTTATCGCGTTCTATGAGCATCGTCCTAATCCGCTGAAAAACGGTATGCGGGTGATGTTTATTTATGATTTCGGAGATATCTTCCTTTTTTCCCTGGTGGTGTTACTGCTTTATTTCCATATTGAGGATATTAACGACATGGCGTTGATTCAGAAACATGGCTGTGAGTGGGCAATGTTTTTACTGATTGTGGCATGCTTCTTTAAGTCTGGTATTTTCCCATGGATCTGGATTCCGCGGGCAATGGAGGGGCCTACACCTTCGAGTGCGGTTTTCTACGGCTCACTGTCAACCCATATGCCTATCTTACTTCTCCTGCGTATGTGGCCTCGTGACTGGGCACTTCCCGCCTATTGGCCTGAGGTGTGGACAATCTCGCATCCGGCCAACGCCATTGCTCTTGCGATTGCCATTTGTGTTTTTTCTGCCTTTGTCACAACCCATATGAGCCGTCAGCATTCCGACGCCAAGAATACCGTTGCATATGCCATCACGACACAGTTAGCCATTATCTATATCGAGATATTCCTGGGATTTTACACCCTTGCACTAATCCATGTGATATCCCACGGGATATATCGTACCTATGAGTATATGCGTACCCCATCGTTGTTCCACCTCTATCACACTATGGAGACACGACGACCAAGGGTAACAAGCACCGGGAAACACTTCGAATCCATTCTTCCCGAACGGTTCAGAAAGTGGCTTTACTCGCTCACGATCAACGAGTTTGGTTTTTTGTCGCGATCCTTTGATCTTATTGATCAATTCCTTGGTCTGAAATACACGAGTTTTGACAAAAAAGCAGCTCGACGCTTCACCATTGCGATATCTGTGGTATGGATAGTCTTTAGCGTCGTGATGTTTGTCCTTAACAGGAGGCTTTTCAACATTGAGTATACCAGTAATGGCAATGGAAATACCGTCATGTCGTTTATTATCAACTGGAATTATTTCAGCGTAAACGAAGAGTTGATACTTGTTCTTGCCGTAGGTTTCTGTGTGCTCTCCTTCTACAATATCCGTAGGATAGCTATGTACTTTGTTACCCTTGCCTGCTCCGCCTGGTCGGCTGGTCTCGTCCAGGCATTAGAACTGATAAGAAATGCGCATGCGCAACACCTGTGGTCTTGTGTATCTGTGATTACCCTTGCCATTGGCTTTGTGGGGCTCGCCTGCTACTCGGCATATCTTTCTGCGAATAACAACGAGAAACAGGCGAGCTTTACCGCACACCTCTATCGTACACCCCTGTCAAACGTCCTGTTGTTTCTCCTCGGCCTCACCATTGTCGGCATGCCGGGGCTTGGCAGCTTTTTGGGTTGGGAACACCTTGTTCATTATGCAGCACCCCTTGCCCCTCATACGGTGGTGAAGGGCTTTTTTATCCTGAAACTGAACACCATTCTGGTTGTCCTCTTTTATTTCAGCAACTTCCTCGGCTTACCTGAACGTAAGGTGCAAGTGCTGGATCATTACAAGCATGACACTCTGCACCTCCGGTGGGCACAGAAACATTCCTCGTCGTGAATACTGATTTTGTCCTCCATCAATATCCATACTTCCTATACTCAAGATATTTATAAAAAATGAATTTTAAAGTGATAATCGGGTGGCACGGACAAACTTCGTTTGTCCGTGTTGGACTTGCACGACGTTGCTTACGAGGTATTCACTTTCACCTTTGGAAAGACAATACAAGGCAGATCCTCAAGCACGAGGCTGAAAAAAACACGGACAAGCATAGCTTGTCCGTGGCACCCCGTTAGAATATGGCAACCCTGCATCAAGTTCATGTGTCACAAATAATGAGCCTCTTGAGTATAATCCCCCCCAAGGCATCAGGAGGGATTTTGGAAAAGGTTAGGCACGTGGCGCTTATATCCTTCTTCTTTTCAAGAGGGTTTAAACAACGAAAGACAAATTACTTCCCTAAACCTTCTAATTTCCCTTTCATGTCTTTTGTAAGCCCCTCGCCTTTTTCCTTAGCCATGGCCTTAAGCTTTTCTGTAACTACAGCAATAATGTCCTTCGCCTCTTGTGATTCGCTATCATAATTTTTCAGTACATCCTGTGCGACAGTGCCGGCTTGTTCATATTCACCCTTATCAAGCAATGCCCTGGCTTTGGCAATAAGCTCTTTGACGATTGATTCTGCCTTAGCTTTCGCAGCCTCTGCTTCAGATGGTACCTTTTCTGGTTCGCTCTTTGCCGCTTTCTCCTCAGCTTGCTTCGTCACGGATTCCTGTACTTGTGTTGCTTCTTGTTTTTCCTGCTGAATTATTTTCGCACCCTCTTCCACTTTGGTTTCGACATACCCGGCCTGTTCTTGTTTCTTTCCACAGCCGGCAACAAACAAACTTATTACTAATCCTCCTATAAGCACATTCTCAATTCTTATCATGCTCCCCTCCCTCTCTTTTTAAAAAAAATTATCACCTCGTAAAAAAAAACACTTCTTCACAGTAAAACCATTTTCCTTTAATCACCTCCTTTGGAGCGTTAGGAATGCATTGTTATTATCCTCTGGTCGTTCAGAGCTTGCATTTACGGTAATCTTTCATAATATAGAACCATAGACTATACGGATGCTCGTTTTTTTTTCAAGCAAAAAAAAACAGAGAACTCTACAGAAATGTCTTGACACAATTTCAAACCTCTGCTTAAATTTGCTCTTTCAGTTTATTTTAAGGTTTCAGAAATGGCTAAAACGAAAAAAAAATCTGGTAATTGTTGAATCTCCCGCCAAGGCGAAGACCATTGGTAAATATCTCGGTCCATCTTTTTTTGTTCGCTCGTCGATGGGACACGTACGCGACCTGCCCGAAAAGAAGTTGTCCGTTGATATTGAAAACAATTTTACTCCGGAATATAAAATCATCCCAAGCCGGAAAAAGCTTATAACGGAGTTGCTGGCTGATTCAAAGAAGTCAGCCGCTGTATATCTGGCATCCGATCTCGACCGGGAGGGAGAGGCAATTGCCTGGCATTTGACGCAGGCCCTTGAAATTCCGGATGAAAAGGTGCGCCGTGTTACCTTCAATGAGATCACAAAAGATGCCATTTTAGAGGCCTTTAAGCATCCGTGCCCTGTTAATATGTCCAAGGTGAATGCCCAGCAGGCGCGCAGGATACTCGACCGCATTGTAGGTTATCAGATAAGCCCCCTCCTGTGGAAGAAGATTACGAAAGGACTCAGTGCCGGCCGTGTCCAGTCTGTAGCAGTCAGGCTCATTGTTGAGCGGGAAAAAGAAATTAAGGAATTCAAACCACAGGAATACTGGAAGATTACTGCCGAATTAAAATCCATTTTGGGGGATACAGAGAAATCCGGGGATGCCACGACCTTTAAAGCCATCCTGCAAAAGTGTGACAACGAAAATATTGAAATAAAAAATGAATCGCAGGCTGCGGACATTGTTGGTGCGCTTCAAATGGCAGGGTATCATGTTGCCAACATAAAAAAGCAAACCAAGCGCAATAATGCCCCTCCGCCATTTACCACGAGCCTCTTGCAGCAACAGGCGTCCACACGGTTACAGTTCAGCGCAAAAAAAAACGATGCTTATTGCTCAGCAGCTTTATGAGGGTGTGGATATCGGCGCGGAAGGCGCCGTGGGGCTTATTACGTATATGAGGACAGATTCTTTCCATATTTCGGAACAGGCATTGACATCCTGCCGGAAGTTCATTGCAGATACCTACGGTAACAATTATTTGCCCGAAAAGCCGAATGTGCATGCATCCGATAAAAAAGGCACTCAAGGCGCTCACGAGGCCATCCGGCCCACAGGAGTCGAATATACACCCGAATCGGTAAAAAACTTTTTAACAAAAGACCAATACCGGCTTTATGAACTGATATGGAACCGGTTCGTTGCCAGTCAGATGAAACCGGCACTCTATGCAGTAACAGATATTGAAATTGTTACGCAATATATCGGAGACACGAAGAAATTGCTTTCATCTGAAAGCATAGTTACTCCTCCAAAGCAGTATCTGTTAAAAGCGAGAGGGAGAGAATTACTCTTCGACGGCCATACCCGTGTTTCAGGCAACGAAGTGGAAAAGGATGAGCAAATTCTGCCGACATTAGAAAAAGACCAACAACTTGAATTAGTGGCGGTAGTGCCTACTCAACATTTTACCCAACCGCCTCCCCGTTTTAGCGAGGCGTCTCTCGTGAAAACCCTGGAAAAGATGGGAATCGGAAGGCCCAGCACCTACGCTGCGATCATCTCCACCATCCAGGACCGGGGATACGTCCGGCAGGAGAAACGTGCCTTCTACGCAACGGATTTGGGAATATTAGTTACCGAAAAACTTGTTGAACATTTTCCCAAAATCATGGATGTGAAATTTACTTCACACATGGAGGATGAACTGGACAAGATTGAGGTTGAAAAAATTGGATGGCTTGACGTGCTGAGGGAATTCTATGGGCCGTTTAAGGTCGATTTAGAAAAGGCGGGAGGAGAAATGAAAAGCGTAAAGGGGACTCCGGAAGAAAGCAACCAGATATGCACCCTCTGCGGAAAACCCATGGTGATACGATGGGGAAGACATGGAAAGTTTCTGGGTTGCTCAGCATTTCCCACCTGCAAAAACACCCTGCCCCTGGATGAAAAAGGTGAGCCTGCGACTCCGGAGACAACCGACCAGAAGTGTGAGAAATGCGGAAGTGCCATGGTCGTGAAGACGAGCCGTCATGGGAAGTTTCTTGCCTGTTCTGCATACCCGGCCTGCAAGAGTACCAAGTCTCTTACCGGTGAAACACCCAGGGTTGAACCCACGAATGAAAAGTGTGAGAAATGCGGCAGTCCTATGGTTATCCGGTTCAGCAAAAAGGGCCGGTTTATGGGGTGTTCTGCCTATCCCAAGTGCAGAAACCTCAAATCACTTCCCACCGGAGTAAAATGTCCAAACGAAGGCTGCGGGGGCGAGCTGGTTCAACGACGCTCGAAAAAGGGCGGCATCTTTTTTGGATGCAGCAAATATCCGGAATGCGATTATATCGCAAAAGAACTCCCCAATACCTCTGATACGGGAAAAGAAGAAAGCCCAGGGTGAACCTGGGGGGGAAGAGATTCAGCGCACAACCTTAATCAAACCCTCTGATCACCGCGGGAAAGCTATGCATCCTAAGTTAAACGGATTTTAGAGTGGCGGAAACAAACGGAGTTTGTCCGTGCTTTCCTGGAAACGACACCAGGCCAAACCTTGCAGACACAATAATTATCCCCCGCTGGCGGATACAGGGGGGGGAAGCAGGGGTGAAAATAAGAAAACCAATACACTGAACAATTACTCCCTATGCATTCTTGCGGGCTTCCTGTCAATTATAGCATTTTTACTTCGATAAAATACGCATGAAAACTGGTATTGCTCATCTGCCGCTTCACGGGGGCAAGGCGCCTTCATGGCTATTCCAGCGGATGAAACGACTCGCGCGGGAAATTGTCATTGCCGTGGTAAGCGAATATGGTCCCCAGGAAATGCTTAAAAGACTTTCTGACCCGTTCTGGTTTCAGGCATTCGGCTGTGTATTGGGATTTGACTGGCATTCAAGCGGTGTTACAACTACCACGTGCGGTGCGCTGAAGGAAGGTGTAAAAGGGCTTGAGCAGGAACTGGGCCTGTTCATTGCCGGCGGCAAGGGAGGGACTTCACGGAAAACGCCCTCAGAGATTATCCGTGTGGGTGACCAGCTATCGTGTGACCCTGCAAAACTTGTCTATGCCAGCAGGATGAGTGCCAAGGTGGATAGCAGCGCCGTGCAGGATGGATATCAGCTGTATCATCATGCATTTATCTTCACGAAGTCCGGTGATTGGGCTGTTGTTCAGCAGGGAATGAATGATGCCAATAAATATGCGCGCCGGTATCACTGGCTTGGCAGCAGGGTAGCAAACTTTGTGATCGAACCCCATCAGGCCATTTGCTGTGATTCAAGCGGGAATACCCTCAATATGGTGGCTGTGGCGAGTGAAGAGGCACGACAATCAGCAGTCATCCTCTCACAGATAAAACCTGATGTTCTAGTCGGTGAAATCAAGAAGATGCAGACTCTGCATCTTCCGTTACGTCATCATGTGGATGTTCATGATATCCATCCTGACAGACTATATAAGATCTTCATAAAAACCTACGAAAATACTCCAAAAAATTTTGAATCCTTGCTGGGCATTGAAGGGGTGGGCCCTAAAACCATCCGGGCACTGGCGCTGATTTCTGAAATTGTGTACGGGAAAAGCCCCAGTTTTCAAGACCCGGCCAGATACAGCTTTGCCCATGGCGGTAAGGACGGACATCCGTATCCGGTAGACAAAGAGGTTTATGACCGTACCATTCAGATATTAAAGAATGCACTCCGGCAGGCAAAGGTTGGAAACAGCGAAAAGGTGGAAGCCATAAAACGATTGAACAGTTTCATGGACGAGCCCTAAAACAAGCGAGTGTTTTTAAACCTCACCCGTAATCAAAAGCTTGAACTATTTCACGGTATGGGAATTTCAATCACCCCCCATAATCCCCCCGTTTACTGGGGGAAACAGGGGGGGAAGTCGCCGAAGGCCTAATGTAAGCAATTTTTTGAAGCACCTTTTCTTGTTAAAACGTATTGTCTGACTTCTTGTCTGGAGCCATGTTCCACCTGGGTGAAACATGGTTTTTCTCACTGAAATTTACAGAAAATTGTAAAGACAGAACATACGACCCCTTCATCCGCATCTTGTGTGGTTCGTTTTTAGATATATCCGGTCACCGCTTACACACTTCCCCATGTACATGAGGATAACTTCGAGTCCTGATTCGTTCCCTCGGTGCAAAGAAATCTTGCAACCAATCATGGTATCCAGGCAAATGATACATGATCTTTCTGCCGGTACTGATTATCTGACACGGCAATAAAATTAAGTGTTCAGAATCCGTCTGAACTCCATTTTCGCCACCTGTTTTGCCAAGCGCCACCGTTGACAGCATCATAGTGCAAAAACCGGCATGGTTTACTGATAAAATAATCAGGAGAATAAAAAATAAGAAACAATATGTTATCTACTCTTGTTTTATGTTAAGTATAACAGCGTTCTGCAGCCATACTTAGGTACGCCATTCTTGACATTTATATAAACGTAAGTATACTTAATCAAAGAAAACATTTTTTACTTAACGTATAAACAACCTACTCTTTTTTACCTGTTATAGGTTTTTTCAACATGTCAAATGCAGGTTTGCCACTGAGATTCTGCTGATTGAGATAATTATGGATGTTTTTTTGTTTAATTACTATCTCACAGCGCTGGGTCTATTTGGCAGATAGGAGGTAATGACATTATGTTCATAATCGCAAGAAACTCTTTTATGAGAATACTATATTTATACGGTTTATTTTTTGTATCATTTTCCTTCTGTTGCTCTATTGCAATTGGCTCACCAGCATTCGAAGCCGAATATTTAGTATCTAGCAAGATTAAAGGGCAAACCGGGCTATTTACTATTGATGAAATACTTTCTCCAAAGAAATACCTCAAGAAATATTTGGAGATTGCAAAGCTAGAAGGTCTCCGGGAGAAATCATCGGATAGTGAGCATCAGCAACTTGTCGTTGAGAACAAGACACCATCAAATGCCGGGGAAAATGATAACCAGCCGACTGCTTCTCCCACTGAAGAAGCTATAACGTCTGTTGCCGGAGAACAATCCCTCGCTGGAGAAGAGAAAGGTACACAAACACCGACCGCGAAGAATGCGTCTCCCCAGACTGTTCCTGAGCAGGAATCTTCTGCTCCTCCATCTGTTGTGGCGGAAAAAGGTATCCATGAAGATACTCCGGTTGTCGAAGGCTCTCCTTCGGATGTCACGGAGGAGAAAATATCTGCTGACATTCAAAAAACGGAGGTCAGTTCAATACCAACAGTGCCAGGTTCTGCGACCGCGTTTGCTCATGAGCAACAATTTCCTGCAGTTGATGAAAGCGTGGATCAAACGCGCCTGGAGGATAGCAAGCCTCACCCGCCTTTGGCCGGGGAAGAATCCTTATTCCCATCTTTTGTGGATAAAAAGAGTTATCTGGGAAAATATCTGAGTGATGAGCGTCATCAGCCGGGCACCTCTTTTTCAGAGACCCTGCAAGAAGCCCCGGGAGTAAGCACACCAGGGACAATGACCACGCCTGAACTTCAGAGTGAGACTATTGTTGGCGGGGAACCACCGCCAACAGAGGCAATGGGAATTCAAACACCTGAGGCGGAAGATAAATCCCACCCGTCAACAGATGAGAGCAGACCGATTTTCACTCCCACAGAGGATGCTTCTTCCGCGGCAACGAAGGGGAGCGCAGACGTATTGATCAAAGAGACAAAAGAACCTGGGGAAAAAACATCCTCACCAGAACCTTCAACAAAGACAGAAAAAGAGGCAGAAGATTTAAAACCCGCATGGGAAATATGGCATACCAATCCGACTCTTAGTGTCCTCATCGCAGTTGCAATTACTCTTGTTGCAGCCAAAACAGGTGGCTGGCTGGCTAGTTTGGTGGCGCTTCCTGAAGTGGTTGGACAATTAATCCTGGGGATAATTCTGGGTAATTTCTTTTTTGTAACAGGGTCTGAGTTTTTTAATTTTCTGACGACAATGCCATTTTTGAAGATGATATCCTACTTTGGGACATTGTTACTTCTTTTGACGGCCGGCCTTCACACAGACATCAGGGCATTATTGCGGGTGGGGGCATCCTCATTTCTGGTAAGCCTCGGCGGCATTATAGCACCGGCCGGATTAGGTCTTATCGTAGGCCATTACCTCCTCTCCGACTCTGCGTTTAGCTCAAAACTTCTTTTGGCAATTATTATTTGCAATACTAGCACGGGATTATTATTTGCGATTCTGACTGAATTGAAGGCAATGAATACCATCGAAGGCAGAATTATAACAGGCGCAACCCTCCTTACGGAAATTATTGTTATATTGACTTTTGGCATAGCAAGCGGAATTGCTACGAAGGGTGAAGTATCTGTGGCGAATCTATTAGTTACTGCAGGTATTGCATTTTCTTTTTTGGTGGTTGTCTTGATAATTGTCTTAAAATACGGAGAGAGATTCGGCAATTTTCTAACAAGCAGAGCGGCAGAGGGATTAAAGATTTCTATTGTGATAACGATATCACTCCTGTTTGCCTTTATTTCCGGTTCGATTGGGCTCCATGGTGTAATTGGAGCATTTGCGGCAGGATTGCTGCTCAGAAATGTAAAGTTTAAAGATTCTGATGACAAAGAATACAGTACCGTGGAACGGGTTATTCGGCCATATTATATGGTTCTTGTTCCGATACTCTTTGTGCGGGTAGGGGCACAGGTGGATTTGAAGAGTATCTTGAATATGGAGGCGGCACTTCTCGGTCTGGCAATAACGGGCGCGGCTGTTGTGGGAAAGCTATTTTGCAGTATTTGCCCCATTGGGAAAGGTATAAATCGACTGGCTATAGGCATAGGGATGACAATGAAGCTGGAGGGCACCTTGATTTTATCCGGAATAGGCAGCGATATGGGTATGTTGAATGACGCAGTATTTTCCTCAATTATCATGGTAATCGTGCTTACTTCTATTGCATGTCCTTCTTTTTTGAAGGCATCCCTGGTCCGTCACAAAAGGCGTCTTTCGAAAAATTTTAACGTCACGGTTGATGAAAAAACCAAAGAAATTTTTCTACGATTTGAGAGTAAAGCACAGAAATGATCTCTGCAGAAAACAGATGGAGGAAGGCAAAAAATGGAAAGATACAAATGCGTGATTTGTGATTATATTTACAACCCAAAATTTGGTGACCCCGAGTATGGAATCAGTTGTGGCACCAGTTTTCAGAATTTACCGGATGATTGGCTCTGTCCTCAATGTGGTGCTCCAAAGGATCAGTTCGAGCATGTTTGACAAATATGAATTGGATGAATAAAATTGGCCGTTTTATTTCTTGTAAATTACGGCTGACATCTCTGTCGGTTGTTGTAACAACCGGTTCACAAGCACACAGGAGCATTGGAAAAACATGAACATACGTAGTTTGCCATTCCACCAAAACTGCTGCTCTATCTGAAATGAAGAATTTTCAGAGAACTAGAGTGTGCTGCTCCCTCTAGATCGCGACCTCGCCTGACTCATTCGTACGAACACGGTAAACGTTTTCCACATGATAAACAAATATCTTCCCATCGCCAATACTCCCCGTCTGAGACACGTTGATAATAGTATTTACGATATTATCCACATCACTATCTCTTACGGTAATTTCAATTTTAATCTTTGACAGCAGATCAATCCGAAATCTCCTTCCATGCCATACCTGACTTATACCTTTCTGAGTGCCATGTCCGGTAACCATGGTAACAGTCATTCCAGGATAACCCAACTCTAATAAAGCATCTTTCACAACGTCAAATTTATCCGGCCTGATTATTGCTTCTACTCTTTTCATAATAAAGCCTCCAATCCATTAAACTTTGTCTGATGCCTAATTGGTTGCACGAACAATCCTGATTTAGGGTCTACCCTCTATTTTCCCCTATTGCGGTATTGTCCATCTCAAACAAGGAAGGTTTTTTAAGATTATCTTCTCATCGCGCATTCGTATTCATGTTTTCTCTGATTCCATAGCGCAGCAAAGCGCAACCAAATTCCCCGTTGTGAAAGCGGGAGATTGCTTCGGAAAAGACCCCTCGCAATGACACAGGCTATGCTTTGATAACATATTATGCGTTGTCATTGCGAGCGAAGCGAAGCAATCTTTCTCTCAAAAACAATCTGTACCTCCTGATAAGGGGTAGATAGGGTTGCAAAAAAACTTACAAAAAAAGAAGTTTTTATACGGTAATACTATAAGATATAAACAAAATTCTTTTTTACAAACGGGAGAACAGACATGAGTTCATTCGTAAATACCCTACATGCAAAAACCATTTTGATTGCTACTCAAAATGAAAAAAAGAGGGCGGAGATAAAGGAAATTCTCAAAGATACTCCGGGTATCCTGCTACGGGGTTCTGATGATTTTCCTTTTTTACCGTTGGTAGAAGAGGACGGAGCAACCTTTCAGGAAAATGCGGTAAAAAAGGCGACCATTCTGGCAAAGGCCTGCAATACCTGGGCAATGGCGGATGATTCGGGACTCGAGATCGATGCGCTGGGCAAACGGCCTGGCGTCTATTCATGCAGGTATGCAGGTGCAAATGCGACCGATGAGAAAAACATAGAAAAAGTGTTGTCTGAATTACGGGGGGTGCCCAGGGAGCGACGCACGGCTCGGTTTGTCTGTACGATTGCCCTTGCTGGTCCGCAGGGGCTGTTCTTCGTAGTCGAAGGCCATTGCGAGGGATTTATTACCGAGGAACCTAAGGGAAAATACGGTTTTGGATACGATCCTATTTTTTATGTGCCCGATCACCTGCAGACCTTTGCAGAATTAAATCCGGCGATTAAAAACAAGATCAGTCATCGCGCCCATGCCCTGAAGCAGTTTGCAGAACGAGTACAACCTCTGATTCGAAGGATTTAAAGAACTTTTCAGAATTCAGAAGCCAGGCGTCAGAATTCAGAATAGGAATTGAAATCTTTTCGCGTAAGCTCTTTTATTCTGAATTCTGACTTCAATTGAATAATCGCGATATCTCATTCCTTCATGGATTCCTTTCCTTGTATTCCATTCCAATACTGACCAACCATTTCCTGTATTTTCCTGTGGCCGTCTTCCCTCCGCAGCTGTGTAAAGAGTTGCACAAATCTCCCTGTTCTTTTGAATTAGGCATTCGTCAACTTCCTCCTCTCTGTTTCCCCCCGTTTACGCTTATCATGTTCCACATTTTTCACTGGACTCGATGGGCATAATGTGGTAACTTACCCGCATGAGAATATGCGGGAAAGAGATAACGGAAGCAACTATAAGTCAGATACGAGATATAATAGCAAAAAAC
>AYTS01000131.1 GCA_002009475.1 Candidatus Brocadia carolinensis
CTTTCTTCGTCCTTATGGTCTCAACCAGGACCAGACAGGAATATTTCTTATCACCTCTCTTTTTGTATGCATCTCTGATATACATACCATGATTATACCAGAGAAGACGAAAATGTCAACACAATCCTCACTATTCATACACTACATCGCCGGCAAAAATTCTCGACCCTTATTATTCTACCACTTACGACTTGCTCACTATGCAAAAGTACCGCTTCGGCTACACTTTTTGCGTAAGTTCGGCTAAGAGCCAACGAGGGAAGCGGGCAGACGGAAAAATCCCGAAGGATGACATGATTATAGAAAAAAAACACACCACCGGATTCAACCCCGTAGGGTGAAATAGTGCGAAAATACTGGTATCATGCCACCCCTACGGGGTTAACCATAATTGCATAACGACATGCTATAATAAGGACATCCCTTCGGGATTCTATAAGTTCATTCATAGCGCAGCAAAGCCGCACCCAATTCTCCGTTGTGAAAGCGGGAGATTGCTTCGGAAAAGACCCTCGCAATGACACGGGCTATGCCTTGATGACATATGGTGCATTGTCATTGCGAGCACATTCGCGTTGCTCAGGGTAAACTCCGCGAAGCAATCTTTCTCTTATAAACAATCTGTACCTCCTGATAAGGGATAAAAAGGGTTGTGAAAAAACTTACAAAAAGAAGAAGTTTTTACACGGTAATACTATAGTGGCGTAGGCAAAAATATACTGAATAGTTACTACTTAACACGTATTAAAATGTCATCCTGAATCGCCTCTCTCTGCTTCGCCTCATCTATCTGTGCTAAAAATCTCTGTGCATCACTATAATACCCTGCCGTTGGTTTTAAACCGGGGAGAAGCTGAACCCAGTATTGATTTTCCAATCGCATAAACAGCTCCCGAATATACTTACTGAACATCGAAGCAAGGGCAACTGTCATACACATGTCTTCGCCTTTTTCCACAAAGGATATCGTCATTTTCTTAAGTGCTGTTTTTACTTCGTATGTTGAAATTTTATCTCCCTCCTTTAAGACACGTATATCTGCAATTGATAATTGCTCTTTCAGTAAGTTAGTATAGGTATTTCTGCCCCCTTGCTTGTCAACAATTAAACGTACGTGCCCGTTAGATAAATTCCACAGCCGGGAAACAAGTCCCGCACATGCTTTAAATAAGACCATAGACTTATTTCGAAACAACTGTATCTGCTCGTTAAACTCCTGCACCGGGACGACGCAACTGCTTGCGTGAAAAAACCGCATATCGTGTTTATGAAACGCATGGTTTAAAACATCTGCATAGTTTAAGATAACTACACGATTCGTGGTTAAAGGTAACGGATAATCTTTCCCGGCATACCACGGATAGCGACTGAGGCCTCCGATATTGCGGTATGATAGGCCGTCAAGCAGTTGATAAAAGGACGTGATGGGTAAGCCGCTTGCTTCGAGGAACGAAAGAACGCCTACTTCCAGTGGTTGTAAGCCCAGGTCATGGTGTGTCCGGTAAAGTTTTTTACTATCCCGAACGGCAATCCGCTGATTCCTGCCCTTGAGATCGCTTGATACCGCATCCTTTAAGAGTTCCCACAATGAATGATCGATCTTTTCGTCCGGCACAGAAAAAGCAACTATGGTAGTTACCAATGGCCCCAGTACGGGACCATAGCCAGATTCATCAATGCCTGCTATTATAGCCATCTCTCAACATATTTAAACGTACCGTAGAATTAAGAATTACCACGAAGGTAATAGTTTAGTTTTTTGAAAAAATACCGTGAAAAGCTCCGTTAGGAGCGATATGTTTATAGGCTAGCCATTATACCACAATCAAGCTCCATCGGAGCGGCATTTTGTTATATGTTTCATATGCCGCTCCGATGGAGCTAAGGTTTTTTATATCACATTTTTCTATAAACATTTCACCCCTTATATGTTAAGGTGTCTATAATTCATTGAAATATTATAAGAGTCAACTAAAATAGTTAACAGAATTGCGGGAAGGAGCGGTTAACGGAAGGAGTCCGTAGGACGACTGGAGTTAACCGC
>AYTS01000132.1 GCA_002009475.1 Candidatus Brocadia carolinensis
AAAAATTCTCGACCCTTATTATTCTACCACTTACGACTTGCTCACTATGCAAAAGTACCGCTTCGGCTACACTTTTTGCGTAAGTTCGGTTAGGATATTACGGCAGCATATTGGTTTTGTACCGCAGGGCACATTTCTGTTTTCCGAAAGGATTACCGACAATATATTATTCGGAGCCGAAGGAGAAGGTGACGACAACACCTCACGGCAATTTGCCAGGTTTGCCGGTACCGAAGGTGAGATTCAGGAATTCCCCCAAAAATTTGAAAGTTATCTGGGTGAACGGGGAATCAATTTGTCAGGTGGACAAAAACAACGGATAGCCATAGCACGGGCGCTGGCCATCAATCCCTCAATTATTATTTTGGGTGATTGCCTTTCTGCCGTAGATGCAAGGGTAGAAGATACCATTATGAAAAATATCCTGAAGATTTTTCCCGGCAAGACCTTGATTGTTGTTACCCATAGATTGCTCACAATCAGAGGGTTTGACCTGATTGTAGTCATGAAAGATGGCAGGATCGTTGAAAGAGACACACACGAACATCTTGTCGCCGCCAATGGGTTGTATACTTCTTTATACACAAAAGAAGTGCTGGAAGAAAGGCTTGGTTAGTTTGTCTTGCCGCTTTTTCGTAAAACGTTTTGCGAGGCACTTATAGATCATTCATTATTTTACCATAACGCTTTCCGTAACCACATATCTCAATATTCCTCTCATTTTCAGAAACCGCATGTAAAGTTATTTTCAGGTATTCTTCCGGCAGACATCCTGATACCTTATCTGCCCATTCCACAATAGCCACACCATTGCCGTAAATCATCTCATCGCTCCCGATGTCCAGCATTTCATGGACATCTTCCAGCCGGTATGCATCGAAATGATAAATCGGGATACGGCCTTCATATTTATGAACCAATGCAAAGGTGGGACTTTTCACTGCGCGCATGTCCGTGACGCCCAAGCCCCGGACAATACCCTTTACCAGCGTAGTCTTTCCGGCGCCAAGTTCTCCGATCAGGGCTAGAACGTCTCCTGATGACAAGCGCATACCAAGCCTTTCACCAAACCTTGTGGTTTCATCCACACCCGCACTCTTAAAAGTTAATTTATTCTCTTTCATGCCAGTGAATATCTTTTATTAAAAATTAAATTTTGGATCAGGTCTTTTAAGGAAATAATACCTTTGCTTCATTGATAGAAAACCTGACTAATTCACCTATTCTATGAATTTTTTGATTGTAGCATTTAATTTCGCCTTGAGGTATCCCGATATAATATCTGTATCTTCCACCTACAAATTCCCGTTTCATAATTACCCCTTCATAAAAACTATTTTGCTCAACCTGTACCTGTTGTGGTCTGAAAAAAAGAAAGGCATCTCCCCGCTCATGGCCATTTGTATTGCATGACAACTCACCCCATGGAGTTACTACTTTATCCTTGTCTACTATTCTTACCGGTATCGCATTCGATTCTCCGATAAAATTAGCCACGAAAAGTGATGACGGAGAAAAATAAATTTCCTCGGGACTATTGATCTGCTCCACTACTCCCGCATTCATTACGGCCATCTTGTCTGCTAACAGAAATGCGTCTTCCTGATCGTGCGTTACATAAACGGTTGTGATTCCTGTCTCCTGTTGAATACGTTTTACTTCCTTTCTAATATCATCACGCAATTGTACATCAATATTCGATAAGGGTTCGTCCATGAGGAGTAACTTAGCCTAAGTTACGCATTTAAGAGCATAAGTAGCTGGTATACAAGGGTCCTCAAATATTTTCCTCACTACAAAGCTGTTTTTTTTGAAGGTTATCCGCTTTCTTTTTTATCGCCTGTGGATCAACTCCGAGTTTTTTGTATATCTCCCCTTGTGCTGCCTCCACTTCGGTTGCTACCCGAACATGGTGTACATGGATACCATCTGCATCGGGCAGGACTACGGTTACTACCTGATGCGTCTGTAATATTTGTTTTATCGTATTCCAACTTCGTGTTTCTAG
>AYTS01000133.1 GCA_002009475.1 Candidatus Brocadia carolinensis
TGCCATACAGAGAAATTGATCAAAGCATGAAAAGCTTTTTACTTTGTGATTGCCTTCGTAACGCTGAACACATTTGCGAAATTCATGCATGGGTAAAAAATCGATTACTTGTGAGAAAACAGTTTTTCCTATATTCATGAGCCATTCCTTTCCGTTTGTTATGAAGAATAGAATGGCTATAGTATACTTTGAATTTCAAATCGATTACGACCTTTTTTGCTTGTATTTCTCTTGAATTATAATACTTACAACAAATATTTATTCAAACGTCCGGACAGTAGTGGTTTCACCAATATAAATTTTGAAATATATTGTGTTGTTATCAAGCTACAATATTTTTTAAAGGAAAAGGGGGGGCGACCAGATGTCAATAAGAAGGTTTTTGAATTTGTGCATTGTACTAGGCCTTGGTCTTTTAAGTATTCCTTTGTTTGGGGTAATACGACACGGCTATGGGGCAGAAGTCTTACCGAGTCAATCAATGGATCATGCGAAGTTTTCAATCCATGAAAACCAGGATGATTTACACGCCTGGTCCTCATTAGAGCGGACGTCAGGACTAAATGCTGAAAATCATACAATTCTCCTTGCTAGTAGCAGTGGAGAAACTCAAACAACAAGTATGACAGAACACGTTTCTGCCCAGGGTGGAAGCCATGAAGGCGCAATTTCAAAGGCGATGGAGGATTTTCTTGAATTAGCTAAATACGGCAAGGCAATTCATGTGATGGCCATGCTAATGGTTGGTTTCGGATTTTTAATGGTTTTCGTAAAAAAATACGGTTACGGCGCTGTTACTGCAACATACATAGCAGTAAGCGTTGTCCTGCCCTATTACATGTTTCTCAAAAAAATGCATATCTTTGGAGAACCGGCAGAATTAACCATGGATCGATTGATCCTTGCTGAATTTTGTGCTGCAAGTATTTTGATCGCTATGGGCGCTTTTTTAGGAAGACTAAAGATGTCCCAATATATAATCATGGCCTTGATATTCGTTCCCTCGTATATGCTGAATGAATGGATTATGTTAGATAACGGTATGGGGCTTATTCCAAAGGGACAGTTGATCGATACCGGAGGTTCTATTGTCATACATCAGTTTGGCGCCTATTTTGGATTAGGGGTAATTGTCAGGATGACCACGAGTGAAGATTTTAACAAAAAAAATCGAATCTGATAAGATCAGTAATCAATTCTCCATGTTGGGGAGTATGGTTTTGTGGATCTTCTGGCCTTCCTTCTGTGCTGCGCCGGCAGAAATTTCAAAGATGCCTCTGGCCGCAGTAAACACCGTTCTTTCGCTCTGTGGTGCAACCGTAGCTACCTATATTGCAAGTACCATGATTCGGAAAAAGATTGCTATAGAAGATATGGCTAATGCTGCCCTTGCCGGTGGTGTTGCAATTGGTTCTTCTTGCGCTCACACAACACCAAAGGCTTCTCTTATTCTGGGTTTTGTCGCTGGCATTTTAAGTGTCATTGGTTTCGCTCTCATTCAACCACGAGTCCAAAGGGCGATCAAAGGGATTGATACCTGTGGCGTTCACAACCTCCATGGAATGCCAGGTATACTCGGTGGTCTGGCAGCTATCTTTATTGCCAAAGACGTTGTGCCGGGACTACAAATCAAGGGTGTGTTTGTGACGTTTATTATTGCATGGATTACCGGACTTGCAGCAGGAACTATTGTGTCTTTATTTGGTTACAGAAAGCAGTCTTACGAGGATGCCGTGGAGTTTATCATTGAAGAGGAGCATCACTAAGATTTATTTAAAACAGATTTATTATCTGAACCCTCCCGTATTTCAGAATACGGGAGGGTTTTTTTATTGCTTAAAGAATACACTGAATTTTTATTTATGCAGAAAAAATGAATTGGTTTTCCGTGGGAAAAATCATAAGAAGGAAGAACATCACCAGGACACTGCGTTCAAAAACAAACAGAGTGTCCTGGTGCAAGATGAAAACTGCCGATAAGCTGAATTAATTGCTCTCCTTTACAATCCGGCCATGAACAGGTTGAATAGGTCTGGCGTCATGTTTGAATAATGAAGTAAATTTATCCAATGCTGCTTGCGTTTCCTCAATTGGGGTCTTTAAGATGAACCAAGTCACATTCTCCGTGCAGGGCGGTGTTGTAAGTGAGCCAGGATAGGTATAATATGCTGTGGTATTATGTGGAAGGAGATGTCTTGCACATATTTTTATATCAGCAACAATGTGTTCCGTGCCCACATCTTTTGGAAAGTTGCTCCACAGGGTTTTTATGAAGGCATTTTCTTTGCCTTTCTCAATAAGTACGGCGACCACTGCAAGATGGCCATGGTCACCCTTGTGTACTAAATGTGCCTCCATATCGTAATGTTTCCCATGTATGACATGCTCGCTCGGCGTATGAAAGTGAAACTGCACGAGGTCGTATTTCTTATGGCCAATAGTTATGTAGCTTCCCTTTTCATAATTGATCTGAATGGTATGACCGTTGTTGATTATCTTTAAAGGGGTTGGGTGGTAATGAAAGATGATCTCGTCCAGCTTGGCCTTTTCCGTTACGGTAATACCAATAGGTGATTGCATATCACCAATTTTGCAGTGCCAGTTTTCGAGTACGAGTCTGTCCCAATGATCAGGGCCCGTCTCTCCTTCGTACTCCCAATGGACTGAAGGGCTTTGTGTCCCTGAACTGGCAAGCACATTTGTTAGTCCGGGAAAAGAAAGAGATAAGAACATTATTGCTAAAATAAACTGTTTCTTGGTATACAGCTTTTTCATCGCATCCCCTTTCTCTCTAATATTTGAATAAGGCTGCCCTTGGCAGCGACTTTAAGCTCTCCTCGTTGTGGAGCGACCAGTCCTTGTTGCTCTACATGGGTCCGGGGGGGGTGTGTTATGATCGATTTACACACTACGTGATCTCCTCTTTTTAGAGAGGAAAAACCGGTTTGAAATTCCTTGGCATAAATATCGGTCGTTTGACAAAAAATCAATCTCTCAAAAATTTTGCTTTTTATAGCATTCCCACGGCTTTCTGTCAATGAGAAATTATACAGATGTTTCATGCCGGAATGAGTTCTGTATTGACAGCTGATATGCGGTTTATTATTATTCAAAAATGTTTTTCTCTCTATAAATCAAAATCAAATATTCCTGGATCTTAAATAACAAAATATTTTAGTTCTATTTACCTGCCTGGTTAAGAACGTGATTGAAGGTAGGCAGGGGAAAGGAAAGGACAACTTTTATGCGAAAAATCATTTCGTCACTTCTGTATTTTATGCTCATGTTTGTACTTTGCCTTGATGGGGAGTTTCTGTGCGGTGATGGAATGGAAAAGGGGGAGGAACAATTTTTATCAAATGTCCGTCAATTAACGTATCAGGGAAAAAGTGCCGGAGAGGGATATTTTTCATCAGACGGGAAATATTTGATATTCCAGAGCGAACGTGACCCCGAAAATCCTTTCTATCAGATTTATATGATGAGCCTGGAAACTGGAGACACTCACAGAATTTCACCGGGAACAGGAAAAACCACTTGTTCATTTTTCAGACCTACTTCTGACGACGTGCTCTTTGCTTCAAGCCACCTCGATCCTGATGCAAGGGCAAAACAGCAGGCAGAAATTGAGTTTCGTACCTCCGGCAAAAAACGCCGTTTTACGTGGGATTATGACTCACATTACGATATCTTTTCAACCAAACGTGATGGCAGCGCATTAAGACGCTTGACAAACGCCCTTGGGTATGATGCGGAAGGCGCCTATTCACCTGATGGAAACAAAATAGTGTTTTGCTCTCTGCGCGATGCCTATCCCGTAGAAAGGCTTTCGCCGGAAGATCAAAAACGCATGGAAACCAATCCCGGCTATTTTGGTGAAATCTATATCATGAACTCCGATGGCTCCGATCAAAAACGATTAACCACCTGGGAAGGATATGACGGGGGTCCTTTTTTCAGCCCTGATGGCGCAAGGATTATCTGGCGTCATTTTAATGAAAATGGCATGCTGGCTGATATCTATACCATGAAGCTTGATGGATCAGATAGGCGCAGACTGACCGATTTCGGGTCAATGTCGTGGGCACCATATTATCATCCGTCTGGGGAGTATATCATCTTTCATTCTAATAAACATGGATTTACGAATTGTGAATTATTTCTTGTTGATACGCAGGGAGAAAAAGAGCCCGTACGCGTAACGTTTACAGATCGGTTTGACGGTCTGCCAGTATTTTCACCCGATGGCAAACAGCTTTGCTGGACTTCCGGACGCACATCGAACGGTGATTCTCAATTATTCATGGCTGCATGGAATCACGAAGCGGCACAAGAGGCTTTAAAAGTAACTGGTAAAAGATCAGAGGCTCAGACGAACCAACCGACACCTTTACCTTCCGGTAAGATGAAGCAAGGCGCCGTAAATGAGCCTGTCCGTAAGCAATCCGGTGAAGACAGAAATGATGTGCATCAGTTTTCTCCGGAAATTACTTCTGCAGACCTTCAAGCACAGGTATCCTATCTGGCATCTGATGGATTGGAAGGCAGAATGACGGGTACCAGGGGTACCCAAATGGCAGCTCATTACCTCGCGGGTTATTTTAATGAGATCGGATTAAAGCCTCTCGGCGATAAGGGGAGTTATTTTCAAGAATTTCCTTTTATTTCAGGATCAAAATTAATTACGGATCAAAACCATTTTCAACTGAGAAAAGAAGGGGATGAGAAAAAAACGATAACTTTTGAAGTAGAAAAGGACTTTCTCCCCCTGGCGTTTACCGCCAACGGTGAGGTGGACGGAGAAGTGGTTTTTGCCGGCTACGGACTGTCCGTTCCGGGAAACGAAGCAAATCGATACGATTCATATGCTGGTATTGACGTAAAAGACAAAATTGTTCTAGTCCTGCACCACGTTCCTGAAAAGGTTGACATGAAAAGACACCTGGAACTCAGCGGATACGCGAGCTTGCGATACAAGGCAATGCTGGCGCGTGAACGTGGGGCGAAGGCTTTATTGGTAGTCATTGGACCGGGGTCTTCCGACGCTGGAAAATTGATCCCCCTTTCTTCCAGCGACAAGGCCTCTGCAGACTCGGGAATCAGCGTGGTCTCAATCAGTGGCCCGGTGGCAGAAACGCTCTTTGTTGGTTCCGGCAGGAATCTTAAAGACGTCCAATCGGAACTGGATGTGGAAAATCCACAAACCGAGGGGAGTTTTTCTTTGCCGAAAGCGAGGGTAAAAATTGTCACTGCTGTGGAACAAATAAGGGAAACCGATCGTAATGTCCTCGGTTTTTTACCGCCCGGCGAAGGAAGTGAAGGCGCCGAGTGTATTGTCGTTGGCGCTCATTATGACCATATCGGATACGGCGGTGTCGATTCACTGGCACACAAAGGGGAAGAAGGTCAGATACACAATGGCGCCGATGATAATGCATCAGGTGTTTCTCTGGTGCTGGAATTAGCCTCTTCCCTTGCGGAAGAACGGAGAAAGAATCCCCGGACATTTAAGCGTGGAATTGTTTTTGCGCTCTGGTCAGGGGAAGAGTTGGGATGTCTTGGGTCATCCTATTTTGTCGGCCATCCAATGGTTCCTCTCAAAAATGTCATTGCCTATATGAATTTCGATATGGTGGGTCGGTTGAGGGAAAACAACCTGATTGTCGAAGGTGTTGGTTCTTCAAACAGCTGGAGTCGGCTCATTGAAAAAGCTAATGTAAAGGCAGGATTTCATGTAAACCTTCTTCATGACCCATACCAACCGAGCGATGTTGCTTCATTCTACCCGAAGGGCATCCCGGTAATCCACTTCTTTACCGGTGTGCACGAGGATTATAACCGGCCTACGGATGACCACACAACCCTGAATTATGACGGTATGGTAAGGGTTGCCGGATTCGCACGATCTATGTTGATTGATTTGATTCAGCAGGCTGAACGTCCGGATTACGTAAAGGTCAAAGAGTCGGAAAAACAGAGAACAGAAAAGATCGCCAGAAAGACTTCCTGGGGGACAGTACCCGATTTTGCCGCTGAGACGAAAGAAGGGGTGAAGATAAGCACGGTGAAAAAGGATGGCCCGGCAGATAAAGCAGGAATGAGAGACGGAGACGTCGTTGTCGAAATTGCCGGCAATAAAATCACCAATCTTTATGATTATAATTACCTGATGGATATCGCAGGATTCGGTAAGCCCATCGAAGTGGTCGTCCTCAGAAACGGAAGTCGTGAAAAATTAACCATCGTACCGGTAGTGCGAAAGTAGTTTTCCGTGCCTCCTTGAATTTCCATGTAAACGCACCCACGTAAATGGCTTGCGGAAAGAGAGTCTATTTGCTATTTTCTGCATCGGATGCTAAACTGTTTTCATGCGTCAGTTGTTTCCCTGGCAGAGCAAGTCACAAAAGACAAAAACAGAAACACGAATTTACGAGTCAACTCTGGCTGGGTCATAGGTGCTCGTGTTTTTGCTAAAACTTGTCCCTGCATATTTTGAACAGGGAATGTCAAAATTATACTTGGAAGACACTCAGACTAAGATAAATATTTCTTTTTGAAGGAGTAACTGATGAAAAAATTATTGATAACAAAACTTATTGCATTCAGTTTAGTGAATATTATAACCGGAACCCTTCTGGCGGGATGGATACCCTCCGCATCTGAAACTGCGGAGGATAAGGATGCCAAGATCACCAATTCAGAAGTTTCGAGGGTTATTGCTCATTTTAAAAATCATTACCCGTATCTGGATATCTATTTTGAGAAGGCATATGGTTATGCAGTGTTCCCTACAGTAACAAAAGGGGGGATAGGCATAGGAGCCGCGCACGGCAATGGGGAGGTTTATGAAAAGGGAAAGTTCATTGGTACCGCGGATATGATACAGGTGACTTTGGGTGCACAATTTGGCGGGCAACAATATAGCGAGATCGTTTTTTTTAAAGATAAAAATACCCTTGACGACTTCAAGGCGAACAAGGTTAAATTAGGGGCGCAAGCTTCCGCAATAGCCGCTACTGCCGGGGTTTCTGCAGATGCCGCTTACAGTGCGGGGGTTGCAATCGCTACCTTGTCGAAAGCAGGTTTCATGTACGAGGCATCGATAGGGGGGCAAAGATTTACTTTTAAACCAAAATAATATGTTTGATTCCAGTGTAAGTAATTTCTACCTGTCCAAATACGAAGTATCTTCCAGTTTTTATAGGATTTCTTGTCAATATTCTGAGGCATATGATTTTTAACCATTTTTCACAAGGCAGTCTCTATGAGTAATCAACCGGACAAAATTATTTATTCCATGTACAAGGTAAGTAAAAATTATGAAAAGAAACCTGTATTGAAGGATATCTCTCTTTCGTATTTTTACGGTGCCAAGATTGGTGTGCTGGGCTTAAACGGGTCAGGAAAGAGTTCACTTCTGCGCATCCTTGCCGGAGTAGATAAGGACTTTAACGGGCAGGTTACACCTTCGCCCGGCTATACGGTTGGATTTTTGGAACAGGAGCCACACCTTGACGAGACAAAAACGGTACGCGAAATAGTGGAACAAGGGGTTCAGGAACTGGCAGATCTCCACAAAGAGTACAACCGGATCAACGAGCGATTTGCCGAACCGATGTCGGACGACGATATGAATAAACTGATCGAACGACAGGGGGTGGTGCAGGAAAAGATTGATGCTCTGGGTGCATGGGACTTGGATGCCCGCCTGGAAATGGCAATGGACGCCCTGCGTTGCCCGGAAGGAAATACGTCGGTAAAGGTCTTGTCCGGTGGAGAACGACGCCGTGTGGCGCTGTGCAGGTTATTACTTCAAAAACCAGACATTTTATTGCTGGACGAGCCGACAAACCACCTTGACGCCGAATCGGTTGCCTGGCTTGAGCACCACTTACAAGCTTATGAGGGAACAATCATCGCCGTAACTCACGATCGTTATTTTCTTGATAACGTAGCCGGCTGGATATTAGAGCTGGACAGGGGGTATGGAATTCCCTGGAAAGGAAATTATTCATCGTGGCTTGAGCAAAAGCAAAATAGGTTGCAGCAGGAAGAAAAGCAGGAGACCGAGCGACAAAAGACCCTGCAACGTGAACTTGAATGGATCAGGATGACTCCGAAGGGCAGACATGCAAAATCAAAGGCGCGTATTAAGTCATACGAATCACTGCTTGATCAACAGAGCGAAAGCCGGGTAAAGGACTTGGAAATCTACATCCCACCCGGCCCGCGATTGGGCAATATGGTCGTCGAGGCAGACAACGTCTCCAAGTCGTATGGGGACAATGTTCTCGTAGAAGGAATGACGTTTTCCCTTCCCCGTGGAGGAATTGTTGGGATTATAGGACCGAATGGTGCCGGGAAAACCACACTGTTCCGCATGATTACCCATCAGGAAAAACCGGATACAGGCTCGATCCGGGTAGGAGATTCAGTAAAACTTGCGTATGTTGATCAGAGTCGCACAACCCTTGACCCGAAAAAGACGATATGGGAGATAATTTCAGGGGGCCGTGATGTCATCAGACTTGGCAGCAGGGAAGTGAATTCCCGTGCTTATGTGGCGCGATTTAATTTTTCCGGTACAGACCAGCAAAAACCGGTGAATGCTCTTTCGGGCGGGGAACGGAACAGGGTTCATCTTGCCTGTATGCTGAAAGAGGGAGCCAATGTACTTCTGCTGGACGAACCTACAAACGATCTTGATGTGAATACCATGCGGGCATTGGAAGATGCCTTGGAAAATTTCTCCGGCTGTGTATTAGTAATCAGCCATGACCGCTGGTTTTTGGATCGCATTGCCACCCATATCCTTGCTTTCGAGGGTGACAGCAAGGTAGTCTGGTTTGAAGGAAACTATTCCGATTATGAGACGGACAGGAAAAAACGTCTTGGCGTAGCAGCAGACCAGCCCCACCGTATTAAATATCGGCATTTGACAAGGATTTAATGTTGTGTAAAACATCCCAGAATACTCAGAATGCAGCATCCGGGTGGACAAAATTATTTCCGGTAATGAATTTCCACCATGCGGTGAGAAAAGCTTCTCGCGGGTACAAAACTAATCCGATATTTTTTCAAAAATCTGTCTTTGTTCAGAGATTATAGTAAACTTCTGAAATAAGTGGACATGTACTGGTCTTTGCGAGCGATAGCGAAACGATCCCAGTATTAAGATTACTGCAGACAAGCGTACTCGCAATGACAACTTTCTTTATGTGCTTACTATACGAATCAATTTTGTACGTTTAATTGTCCCTTCTTGTATTACACACACCCGAATAGTTCTCACTGATAGCTCACAATTTATAAAATGCGATATTTTACTAAAGGTTTTAATTTCAATATTTAAGACAAATCTTTTGTATCTTGGAAAATAATGTTATTTTCTGGATTGTGTTTTGCTCCTTCTTTCTTATCAACACGTGTTTGTCGTAAAAGGCCTTTTGATTGTTATTTTAAAAAATTTTAGCAGGAGGAGATGGTGTATGGGTAAAGCTTATAAATTTTTGTGTACAGTTGTTTTTTTGGTTATGGTTGGTTTTGTATTTCAATCACATAATGGTCTTTCTGCAGCGGAGATCGAAGGAAAGGTAAATATCAATACGGCAACAGAAAAGCAGATTGCGATCTTGCCAGGTGTTGGTCCTAAATTAGCCTCCGAGGTGGTAAATTATAGGAAGACGAACGGTGATTTTAAGGAAATCGAAGACATCAAGAAGGTAAATGGTGTGGGTGATAAAAAATTTGAGAAGATGAAAAATTTCATTGCAATAGAAGGCGATACCACCATTACGTCAACAAAGGTTGCAAAGAATGAAAAGGTAAAAAAAAGACGAAATGAAGTAATTCAAAGGCGTATTATAATATAGTCGGTTTTAAAAGGAGGATAGGCAAAAAAAGCCTATCCTCCTTTTTTTTGTTTTCCTTGTTAACCGAACTTACGCAATGAGTGTAGACGGATTTGTGCTTTTGCATAGTGAGCAAGTCTCAGGTGGTCGAATAATAAGGGTCGTGAAATTTTGCTGGCGATGTAGTGTGTGAATATTGCGGGTTGTGTTGGTGTTTTTACCTTCTCTGGTATAATCATGGTATGTAAGTCAGAGATACATACAAAAACGGGGGGAGATATACAAAGAACTCGGAGTTGATCCACATGATCTAAAAAAGAAAGCGGGTAACCTTCAAAAATCAGCTTTGTAGTGAGGAAAATATTTGAAGACACCTGAATGCCAATTACGTATACTCTTAAATGCATAACTTAGCTTAACTGTCTCATAAGAGCATGGAAAAATTTCATTTAAAAAACACCTTTTTTCTATATAATATATATATTATGTTGTTATCAGTCTTAGTCATTTTATATGAAAGAAGGGATAATATTAACCATGCGTTTAAATGGTAAATTCACATTATTAATGGTTGGCTTGTTTCTTGTAACTTTAAACGTTTCTTACGCAAGCGATCCCAGAGAATGGTCTCCCACAAGAAAGCTTCCTGAAACGAAAAGGCCAAATAACATTCTGGACTTGCCGATTACCGTGCCAGGCGATGTAAGGGCAAGCCAGTTTTTTAGTCCAATATCATGTGGCGCTTGCCATCCTGAAATATACAAGATGTGGAGCGGCTCTACGCATGCAAATGCATGGAGGAACCCGCTCTTTCAAGCCCTTTATCAGCTAGGAAAAAAAAACTGCGCAAGGTGAGTCGGAGAAGAAAAAATATAGAATCTTGTGTACGCTGTCATATTCCTATAGGGCATAGCAGTGGAGATGAACCGCTGCCATCTCCCGATGATGAAAAGGGGGGGGTTATCTGTGACTTTTGCCACTCAGTGAAAGCAACTAGTGGTATAGGAAATGCGCCTTACATACTGAGTCCTGGTAACGCAGCAGCAATGGAAGGTGGTACCAAATATGGTCCGTTTGACGATTGTCCAGAAACAATTCATCAAAGTAAATTTTCTGAACTGCACACCCGATCCGAGTTTTGCGGAGGTTGTCACGATGTATCACATGCTGGAAACACGATTCTTATTGAACAAACTTATACCGAGTGGGAACAAAGCCCTTACAATACTGGCGATCCGAAAACATCTGTGCACTGTCAGGACTGTCACATGAGACAACGCCCTGGTTTTCCCAGTACCGGTAGTACCGAGCGTCCCGATAATCCCGGTTTTGCGTCCCCTGAAATTATGGGTGGGAAAAAGCGTCCGCACATATGGACACATTACTTTGTTGGTGGCAGTACAAATTCTGTATCATTACCACAAGGTTCAGACATAAACAGGCAATTAGCAATAGACAGGTTGAAAAATGCGGCAACCTTGGACGTTTCCCTTACCCCTGGATACAAAAAAGGTGATGCGCTCAAATTTGATGTCGTCATTAAAAACACTGGGGCAGGGCACTATTTACCAACGGGACTCACTGAATTACGACAAATGTGGCTGAGCGTTTCTATAACAGATGCAGAAGGGAAAGAACTGTATCAAAGTGGGAAGGTGGATGAAAAAGGAGTCATTGATCCCAATGCGACAATTTATCATACCGTGTTTGGTGATAAGGACGGAAAACCAACGCTTCATGTATGGTCTGCTACTCAAATTCTGTCCGATAATCGGGTTCCGCCCAAAGGTCAAAAAACGGAGAGCATTACCTGTCTCATTCCCAATGATGCTAAATCACCACTTAAGTTAACGGCAGTGCTGAATTATCGAAGTGCACCTCAGGAAGTAGTAGATGCCCTTTTAGGAGAAAAGTCGGTAAAGTTTCCTATAGTTGACATGGCTGAGATATCAAAGGAAATCAGCCTCTAAGATAGGAATGAGTAAGACCTGCTGCCTTCATGCTGTTTGTATCTCGCATGGCATAAATTAGGCTGTCATTGGCAGCCGCTTTAAATCTCTCCTCATCGTAGAGCGACCAGCCTGGTCGCCCTACGTGTGCCGAGGGTGTATTATGATCGATATACATCCCTCACGATCCCCTTTTTTAGAGGGGAAAATATGTATCCATTACTTTGTTAAGAAATTCAGCTGCACATTTTTTCTTCAGTCGTTTCGATTTAATTTTGAAATAGTCATTGGCGAGTTTTTCGTTCTTTGATAAGGCCTTGGTAGAGGCGAATTCGAGCATGGCGTTGATAGCCTGTTTGATTCCGTTGAAGGGAGTAGGTTTTGTTTCAAGGATTTTCGTAAGATAGGTATCCTCGTTTTCACGAGGACAGGCTTGTAGGTGTGAGTCCATGCAACAAGACGGAGGTTCCTGTATCTCACAATCTTGTTGATATGTCTGGCCTGGTAGTGATCAAGGTAAAAAGTGTCCTTTAATTCTTTGAAGCAGTGTTCAATGCCCCAGCGGAGCAGGTAGTTGGTAATTACCATTTTGGCAGAGGAATGTTTGCGTCAAAAATACTCAAATTCTTTGCTCCAGTTGTTGGTTGGTTGAGAAGTTCACAAGTGCAATTCAGAGCAGAAGTAAAGGAATGATTCAAACATGAAATAAGGTGCAAAGCATGGATTTATTTTAAGTTGTGTCGAACTCGATTTATGATTTAAAAATATTTTTTTACAAATGTTTTTTAACAAAGTAATGATACAGGTTTGTTTGCACGAGGAAGGTAAAAAGGAGAAAACGAAATGCCCGACTATGGTCCATACAGAAGACCGCAGGAAATCCGCATTGAAGATATTCCATGGGGATCGATAAAAAAGTTTATACCGCCGTCTTTGATTATCATTTTCATTATTATTACCGGATACACGTCCTTTTATACCGTGAAGGCAAATGAAGAGGCGGTGGTTCTTCGGTTTGGTCGATACACGGAAACCGTAGGCCCTGGGCTTCACACAAAGGTTCCTTATGGTATTGACCGGGTATTGAAGGGAGAGGTAAAGCGTATCTACAATGAAGAATTTGGATTCAGAACGGAGTTCCGCGGTGCGTCTTTTCTGGTCAACTATGATTATCCGGACGCGGTCGAAGAGAAATTGATGCTTACCGGTGACCTCAACTGCGCCGAGGTGCATTGGGTTATCCGGTACAAGATAAAGGCAATAGAGGAGTTCTATTTTAACGTGAGAAATGTCCGCGAAACGATTCGTGGCGTTTCACAGGCGGTTATGCGTACCCTGGTGGGTGACCGCTCTGTCGACGAGGTTTTGACGATTGGCAGGACAGAGATAGAGCAAAAGGCAAGGGAAGATATTCAGGGAATTCTGGATAGTTACAAGTGCGGTATCGACATCCAGACGGTATTGCTGAAAGGAGTCGATCCGCCGGCGCCGGTGAAAGATGCCTTTAATGCGGTAAATCAGGCGATTCAAATCAGAGATAGAATTGTCAATGATGCTGAAGGTCAGAAGAATAAAATTCTGCCGGCAGCGGAAGGGAAAAAAGAGCAGGTAATCAAAGAGGCTGAAGGATACCGGATTCGAAGGGTGAACGAGGCTACCGGAGATGTCAAGGCATTCCTGGCGGTCTTTGAAGAATATAAAAAGGCTGAGGATGTAACACGGCGCAGGCTCTTCCTGGAAACGATGGCGAAGATTATCCCCAAATGTGAAAAACTTTACGTTTTTGACAAAGAGATAGAAAATTTTTTGCCCATCCTGGGACTTCACGAGGAAGGTGAAAAGAAATGAAAAAAACGGTAGTCATTATTGTAATCATCATTGTGGCGATTGTGGTTGTCTGTTTGAAGGCGTCTCTCTACGTTGTGGATGTGAGACTGCAAGCGGTTATAACACAGTTCGGGAAACCTGTCAAAACCGTTACGGAACCGGGACTATGCGTGAAAACTCCTTTTATCCAGGAAGTCAGATACTTTGATAAACGACTCCTGGAATGGAGCGGTGAACCCAGCGATATTCTGACACGGGACAAGGAGAACATCGGGGTGGGCACCTGGGCGCGATGGAAGATCGCAGAATCGCTGAAGTTCTATACCTCACTGGGTACGGAAGATCGCGGGATGCGGGTGTTGGATGAAGTAATCGAATCGGCAGTAAAAAACGTAGTCAGTGCATATACCTTAAAGGAAGTGCTCAGGAACACGAACCGGAAGCTCGAATATACGACAAAGGAACTGGAAGAGGCGGAGGACATTAAAAAGGTGCTGATTACCATGGGCCGCGATAAGATCGGCGAGGAGATCAGGAAGATGGCCTCACGCGCATTGGAGGGCCGGTATGGCATTGAATTGGTTGACGTCCGGATCAAGTATATTAATTACGTGGAGGCTGTTATTCCCAAGATATATGACCGGATGCGGTCCGAACGTATCCGTATTGCTAACAAATACGAATCGGAGGGACGCAAGGAAGAGGCAGAAATTCTGGGTTCTATGAAAAGAGAACTGGAACGTATAGAGTCAGAAGGGTACCGGACAGCAGAGGAAATCAAGGGGCAAGCTGATGCCGAAGCGGTGAAGATTTATGCCGAGGCATACGAAAAAGCCCCTGAATTTTATTCCTTCACCAAAACGCTACAGACCTACGAATCAACGTTTGACAAACAGACGCATCTCATCCTGACTACCGATGGAGACTACTTCAGATATCTAAAAAGTTTCCGGCAGGAAGGCAAGGCGGGACAAGAGTAGATAACCTCCATCCGCAGAACTGACAGTTACTCTTTGTACAGGGGTACAAAAGTAAGCAGAGGCAAAAATAGATATGCAACAGCAGGCTAAAATTCACGAAATCAAGACACGCGTCCGTTACCAGGAGACCGACCAGATGGGTATTGTCTATTACGCCAATTTCTTCGTTTATTTTGAAATGGGGCGAACGGAATATTTGAGGAATCTCGGGTTGCCATATTCGACATTGGAAAAGGAGCATATCTACTTTCCCGTTACTGAAGCGCACTGCAGATTTCGCTCGCCTGCCCGGTATGATGATATTCTTGTTATCCAGACCTGGATTTCAGTGCTGAAACATGCCACCGTAGAGTTTCACCATACGGTAATCCGTGAGGGTGATAATAGCCTCATTGTGGAGGGTATGACAAAACTGGCGTGTCTTAATGCAAACCGCAAACCTGCTCCTATGCCGGACAAGCTGAAAAGACTTTTGGAACAAAAAAATATCGAATCATGAATAAAATTAACCCTGTCAGGGTTTTAAACCCTGACAGGGTTGACTCACGAATTTCGTACGTTGGGCTTTGTTTTTTCCGACTCGTTTGGGTTAGGTCAAAAGCTTAACGGCCAGATTTTAAAAAGCCTTTTCCCCAAATAGAGAAGCAAAGCGCTCATTAAATGATTCATGGGTGAAGTGAAAATTCTGAGGGCCATATACCTCTACGCAATAAGCAGCGCAAACAGCCCCGATTTTTGCGGCATGGACAATGTCCTTCTTCGATGACACGAGACCTTTAATCAACCCTGCCCGGTAAGCGTCACCCGCTCCGGTAGGGTCATTTACCTGCTGTACCTTAGCAACAGGGATATCAATGCTCCGTATTTTGTTGTTTTCTTTATGCATGACAACAGAGCCATATTCCCCTTTGGTTACTATGAGTGTTTTTGTCTTTCCCAGGATATCCTCAACGGTCATAGCGGTTTTTTCCTGGGTTAATTGCAGTTCGTAGTCATTGCAGATAAATATTTTTGACCCATGAATCAACTCGGTGAGCAATTCTTTCGTCCATGCGGGAAGGGATTGTCCCGGATCGAAAATATAGTCGATGCCTCTCTTTTTGTAGATATTTGAGAAATTGACCATGTCACCCAAATTTCCTGGCGCGATAATAGCAAAGGTCTTTTTGGCATCAACAGCATCGAAATGAAAGGTAGAACTGTGTTTCATTGCGCCTGGATTGAATGCCGTTATTTGATTGTCTGACTGGTCGGTAGTTATATAGGCACCCGCTGTTAGCTCTTCAGATATGACTTTTATATGTTGTGTGGAAATGTTGCGTTGTGTTAACCAATTCCGGTAAGGTTCAAAATCGCGTCCTGCTGTGGCCAGTATGGTTGGAGGTTCACCCATCAGGGAAAGGGCATAAGCAATATTGCCGGCAGTGCCTCCAAAATTCTCGGTTACCCCGTTGATCGTAAAACATACGTTCAGCATATGTATCTTATCCGGAAGGATATGCTCAGAAAACTTTCCCGGAAAGTTCATAATTCTGTCATAAGCCAAAGAACCGGAAACAAGAATATTCATGGTGACTCCTTTTCAACTGGTTAATTATTGTAAAGCATCGAAGTAATTTTCTATGATCAAAAATTCGCTAATCAGGTTTTTATCACGAATTGACAAACGTTTTATTACTGTGTGCAAACTTTGCCAATCGTATATTGTTTCCTCAAAACATTAACATTTTCACACATGGTAGCCACAGGCTTTAGTCTGCGTAAAATCGATGTCATAACGCAGCGAAGCCACCACCAATTCTCCGTTGTGAAAGTGGGAGATTGCTTCGGAAAAGACACTCGCAATGACAAAGACTATGCCTTTGATGACATTTTGTGCGTTGTCATTGCGAGTGAAGCGAAGCAATCTTTCTCTCATAAAACAATCTCTATCTCCTGATAAGGGGTAAATAGGGTTGTGAAAAAAGTTACAAAAACATGTTCTCATGAAACTCGTCCTCGTAAAAACGGGGAAAGGGGAAAGAAGTTTTTACAGGGTAATACTATAACGCAACTGAAAGGCTACGGCTACATGCAAATGTTTTAACGAGACGTTATGCTAGCTCCTAATCCGGAGATTTGGCGCAACGGAAGCCGATGGTGTCGTTTTTATAAGCAGGTTCGTCATAATCCCGGTTTGCACAACGGATGTGCACAATACCTGACCCATTCCATGAACCGCCGCGCAGCACCTTACACCCGCTCAGCGCTTTGCCAGTTGGAGAAGGTTTTAAATCATAAATAGAGATGCCCACCTCCTCTGGTCTTCCGAAATAAGGGTTTTCTTCTGCCATCACCGGTCCCTGTGGGTTTTTGTCAGGGGCGCAACGATAGTAATGACTATCGTACCAGTCTGTTGTCCATTCCCACACGTTTCCTGCCATATCGAAACATCCGTACATACTTTGACCATGCGAAAATTTCGTAACAGGGGTAGGCTTTTCGATCTTTGCCTCAGCGCAGTTTAAGCGGGTTTTATCAAACTCATTTCCCCAGGGATATATTCTGCCGTCGGTACCACGGGCAGCTTTCTCCCATTCTGCCTCTGTGGGAAGCCTTTTCCCCGCCCATGTTGCAAATGCCTCTGCCTCGTACCACGAGATGTTTACCGCCGGGCAATCGGGCTCACCATGGAGAATACCGTCCAGATCGTTACTTTCCAGCGGTTTTGCCTGAGCAATATATTGCCATCCGGCGTCAGTCCAAAAGTCCTTTTGCGTATAACCACCGGACTCGATAAACCTCTTATAGTGAGCATTGGTAACCGGGTATTTGTCGATGAGGTAGGCGTCCAAATAAACCTCTCGCTGGGGAATCTCATTTTCCAGCCGTTCCGCCTCAATATTGCGGTCAAGTTCCAGCAATTTGTCAATGTCCTGTTGTGTGCTGCCCATGAGAAACAGACCTTCAGGGATGAGGATCATGTCTTCCGGAAGGTTTTGTTTTCCTTCGCTGATTTTTATCATAATGGTGAAAGTTTATCATAGAATATTTGAAAATCAAAATAGTTTCTCCTGATTCCGGTTGATTCAGGAAATAAAAATCAGTATCATCCTTATCAGTATGTATGACTTACTGCAAAAATATTTTGGCTATACGAGCTTCTACCCGCTTCAGGAAGATATCATTAAGGAGGTACTGGCACATCGGGACGTCTTTGTCCTGATGCCGACCGGGAGTGGCAAATCCCTGTGCTACCAACTGCCCGCGCTTCTTTTTAACGGTCTGACTATTGTTATCTCTCCCTTAATAGCCTTAATGAAAGACCAAGTGGATGGTTTGCTGGCCAATGGTATTCCGGCGACGTTTATTAATAGTTCTTTGAGTTATGCTGAAATTGATGCCCGAAGGCAGAAGCTCTTGGAGAATGAACTTAAGATCCTTTATGTAGCGCCGGAAAGACTTCTCATGCCTGAGTTTCTCGAATTCCTGCAAGGGCTAAAGGTCTGCCTGTTTGCCATTGATGAATCGCATTGCATTTCTGAATGGGGACATGATTTCCGTCCTGAATACCGTCAGCTAAAAGTGTTGAAGGAGAAATTTCCCAACGTTCCGGTGATGGCCTTAACAGCCACCGCCACGCAAGTAGTTCAGGATGATATTATCAGGCAACTGAACCTGTCGCATAATAAGATTTTCAAGGCAAGTTTTAACCGGAAGAACCTGTATTATCAGATAAGACCCAAACACGATCCATTCCATCAAATCCTTCAATATCTGAAAGACCGCCGGACGGATTCGGGAATCATCTATTGCCAAAGTCGTAAGACCGTGGAAACCCTTGCGTCTGGTTTGCAGGCAAAAGGATACCGTGCGTTGCCATACCATGCAGGCCTTTCGGCTGAAGTCCGAACGGATCACCAGGAGCGGTTCATCCGTGACGATGTGGAGATCATGGTGGCAACGATCGCCTTTGGCATGGGCATCGATAAACCGGGTGTGCGATATGTCATCCACTACGATTTACCGAAGAGCATTGAGGGGTATTATCAGGAGACAGGGCGTGCCGGCAGGGATGGGTTGCCAAGTGACTGTGTCCTCTTCTTTAGTTACGCCGACAAGTTCAAGATAGAACATTTCATACAACAGAAGGGTGATGAACAGGAAAAACAGATTGCATCTAAACAATTGCGGGAAATGATAACGTATTGTGAAGGCAATGTCTGCCGGCGAAAGTTATTGTTGGCTTATTTTGGCGAACAATTCAAAGAGTCGAATTGCGGCGGATGCGATGTCTGTTTAGAACCGAAGGAACGGTTTGATGGAACGATCGCAGCACAAAAGATATTGTCCTGTGTTTACCGGACAGGCGAACGGTTCGGGATAAATTATATTGTCGATGTCTTGCTGGGCGCCAGGAATCAAAAGGTGTTACAGAACCGGCATGATACCCTGAAGACCTATGGTGTCGGGAAGGAATATGCAAAGGTGCAGTGGCAGTCGTTTATCCGTGAGTTAATTCAGCTCGGTTATGTAAGATTGGACGGTGATGAATATCCCATCCTGAAACTGCATGAAAAGAGCCGTCCGGTATTAGTGGGCGAAGAAAAGGTTTTTTTGATCAAACCGGAGGAAAAACTCCCTGTCCAGAAGGCCGCAGTGAGTGAAACCTATGACCAGACCCTGTTTGACCGTCTGAGGGTTTTGCGAAAGACGCTGGCAGATCAGGAAGGTGTCCCGCCCTATATCATTTTCCATGATACCAGCTTAAAAGAAATGACGGTCTATTATCCGCAAAGTATGCTCGATTTACGGAAGATAAGCGGTATCGGAGATCGAAAATTAATGAAGTACGGAAAGATATTTCTCGAAGAGATCATCAATTACTGCGAGCAAAACAACATCATACCAAAACAATGCTCTCCACAGCCTGTCGAATTTTCGGTAAAAGAGGCAAAGACTTCTACCGTTCAAGTGACATTCGATTTGTATAAGCAACACCTCACCATCCCTGAAATTGCGCAAAAAAGGGGCCTGGCAGTATCCACGATTGCCTCTCATCTGGAAAAACTGATCCTGGATGGTGAAGACATTTCTATTGACGGTTTTGTTACCCCGGAAAAGCAGCAACATATCCGCGGGGTATTTGAAGAATCAGGTCTACAGGCACTCAGCCCGGTAAAAGAGAAATTAGGAGAAGGTTATTCCTATGAGGAGATCAGACTCGTCAGGGCAAAGATGATTTTAGAAAGGTAAGAAATGATGGAAAAGATCTGTAACTATTCAGCAAAACTGACGAAGAATGCTTTTCCAGGATGGTTAAGAGCCAACGGGGAAAGCGGGCAGGCGGAAAAATCCCGAAGGGATGACATGATTATAGAAAGAAACATATCACCATATTCAACCCCGTAAGGGGTGAAATAGTGTGAAAATAATGGTATCATGCCACTTATCGATAATGTTAAAGCCATAATCGCTGATCCCTACTGTGGACTGCCGGGAAAACATTTCAACGTTATGTATCGGAGATATGTTACCGGTTTAACCAACGGTTTTGGAGAAAACAAGCTTTTCATAGATTACTTAACGCTTGAGTATCAACAGATACTATAACTCGAGATCAACGTATGGATAAGATTTGCAGAGCTAAGTCAATAGACCTTTTCGTGAATAAAGCGGCAGGGATATTGACTATGAATACTTATCCTATTTCCTGTTATCACTCAATATTCGTTGCTAACGAGTTAGAAATGATATTTATGATGACTTCATATGTCAAAACAAATGTTTATTTGCTTGACATGCGCTACGCTTTTTGCTCAAGTAGAGAAAACTTGTTAATAACATTGTTAGGCTCTTGGCGAAACCATTTCGATATGTCCAAGAAATACGATGTATTCATTTCGCACGCCAGCGAAGATAAGGACACATTAGTACGGAATCTAGCCGATCAGCTATCCGAGCGCGGTTATAGAGTTTGGTATGACGAATTCACATTGTCTGTTGGTGATGGGCTTAGGCGGTCGATTGACTATGGGATCAAGAATTCGAGATACGGCATTGTGGTGCTGTCGAAATATTTCTTTAGCAAAGGATGGCCCAATTACGAACTCGATGGATTAGTACAAATTGATCTTGCAAACCCAGGAATAATCCTGCCGATCTGGCATAACATTAGCCAACACGAGGTTTCGGCTTATAGCGCCTCGCTCGCAAATATAGTTGCTGTTTCGACTGAGCATCGCTCCGTTTCTGACGTCGTGACTCTATTGGAAAGGAAGATCGGGGAGTACAGATATTCTGTGGCCCCTGATCAATCCATTTGGCGGTCGTCAAACAGAATGGCGATTAGTGCGGGACAGCGCGAAGCAGGGTTTCAGGTGCTAGTGAGCGCACAGTCAGATCAAATGCTCAACAAGAACGCCAGCAACTCTTGTTCTGAGGTAACGATTTACCCTTACTCAAAGGACTACTGTGAGCATCCGTTTCATTATTGGCAAAACGAACCAGGGGACATTCGGTTAGTACGCCACGTTGTTTACGACATAGCAACTGAAACTATCGTTAGCAGCAAGAATGAGATCACTAGGAATGACGGTTGTCATCTCATTTCGAAGGTTGAATTCTCACGCAAATCTTCCGGTCCGATCAAAATTGTTTGTGACGTAACTTCCACCAACCAATTCAAGGGCCTTTTCGAGGATGGGTTTGAGTTCGTAGAGTTCAACAATAAGAGTCAGATCGAACACTTTTCCTGGTCCTTTACCATGCCCAATTCTTCAGCGTTTCAGCGGATAAAGGTTTATGCGAATGATCTGTCGATTGCTCTTGCTGCTGTACCGGGCGTTCTCACTGCAACTCATGTCGTAAGACCGATTGTTGCGGGCTCACAGCTAAAGTTCTCGCTCGTTAATGAAGCAATCACTACCAAGACTCAAAAGTGAGCCTAACCCTGTGTTGGTGCCGACGGGCCGTCAGCTCCGCGCATGTTCAACTAGTATATTGACAAATTAATTGCGAGACATTATACTGTGCTTCATGAGACAAACAAAAATTCAACTTACCGAGGAAGAACGAGCAACCTTGAAGTCATTTCGCTCCAAGGGGCAGCACATGACAAGAGAAGTCAATCGCGCGCATATATTGTCGGCTTTAGACCA
>AYTS01000134.1 GCA_002009475.1 Candidatus Brocadia carolinensis
CCCGACCTTCGCAATTCGAGGGGTGTATGAGCTGCTAAGCCAGCAAATACAAGGGGTCACCCAAAAAGGTCGGCACTACAGACGGGTTTGTCCAGAGGCATAAACCTTGGGCGGCGGTTGATCGGGCAGTGACAATCCCAGTTGAGCTAAAAGAAGAGAAACATCCTTTTCCGGTTGTGTATAGCGGCTCATGACAATATGACGTCCCTCTGTAATCGGTAAATGAATATCAATCATTTGAATGCCCGATAGTTTTTTCAAAATGGCATCTGATGTGAGACCTGAGGCTCGTCCCCGTGCAAGATTTCGCAACGTTGTGTGGAGACAATAAGCCAAAAAGGAAACAAAAATATGGGCTTCAATTCTCTTTTCCAACTGATGCCAGATGGGACGAATGGAAAGCGCCCCCTTCAAATCCTTAAATGCCTGCTCAACGCGGGTCAAAAGCAGATACGATTCCCAAACGGTTTCAGGTGAAGCGGCCTGCATGTTGGAACGAAGCAGATAGCGTCCCTCGCGTCTTAACGCTCGCCGCAGGCGCTCGCGGTCTAGTTCGAAATGGAACGTGTGTTCGTTCACCGATTCTTGCGGATTTGGCAAAGAGATACGAACCAGCCCAAAGTCCCGCCCGGCTTCTTTTTTTAACGCCCCGATATGCATCAGCAGGTCGTCACGGGTGATCTTCTTTCGATTGCGAAGTTCGTGAAGGCTTGCCCCCAGGCGTTTGAGTCTGCGACGACGCATAGACCGTTCCTTGACTACCCGGTCATGACTTTCCACATAAACATAGAACTCCGACTCTTGCTGAAGTATTTTAACGCGGACACTTTCACGCGCCTGTATCCAGGGCTGTTCGAGCAATGGTTTTTCAACACGGGTCAAATGTCCCTTGGGCGTGCCGACCAAATAATCAATCCCTCGAGAACGCATCTTTTCCAATGTCTTCTCGGTTGGAATGCCACGATCCATAAGCCAGGTGCGGCGAGATTTTCCATACTGTTTTTCAATCCGATCCAGAAATTCCTCTAAGGTTGCGGTATCTCTTGTATTCCCAGGATATACTTCGTAAGCCACGGGAAAACCTTCTGTCGTCAATACCAATGCCACAACCACTTGAACACAATCCGAACGTTTGTCCCGGCTGTACCCGAAACGTTTTTTTACTATCCGATCCCGCCGGCGGATCGCTTTCAAAGTACGTACTCGTCAGATCATACAGCAGCACATCATACTTCGCGCCAAACAGCTTGCCCCATTGCTCTTTTAAAAAACCAAACAGCTCGTCCCGATGCTCAAGCAACAAATCCAAACAACGATACGGCTTATCCTTTTGTGCCAGCGAATAATCTTCCCCCAGCAGGTCACCCATAGCACTCCGCAAAAACCACTCACGATGAAACCGAAATTCACTTCCCGGATCAATCAGCCGGTAGCAGCTCAACGCCTTCAGTAGGTTCAGCCAGCTTGTCCCCTTACGGCTTGACGGCAAACGTTGTTTCCAAAATGTGTCCAGTTCCAGCATATTCCACACATACAATCCCAACCAGCACGCACCCCATTCACGCGGACGGCGCAATTCAATCTTGTCCAACTGCACCCGAACGGTCTCGCAGTCCATTACGGGCAACTCTTCCCGGTCATCCGGAAACAATGCGAGTTGTTTTGCCTTTGGCTTTTCACCCCAAAGCGTCTCTACCGTACGAATCCATCCCGCCCGTTGGTTATCATTGAGTTCCCCCAAGTAAAGCACTTGCCGCTGAACCACACCTCCGCCAGCCACTCGACGGTTCTCCACTATGCTCCAATAGCGGTGTGTTTTTCCGCCTTTTGTCCTCGATTTTGCTCGTAAAAACATGAAAATATTTTTGCAGTTTTTATCGAGAACGTCAATAGGGTAGGTCGGCACTACAGCCCATTTTGAAAATCCATCCCTTGAAAATCAAGGGATGCAGGGCGATTCATGCCTAAAAATAACCTTTTTTCAGCTCGAATTGCGAAAGTCGGG
>AYTS01000135.1 GCA_002009475.1 Candidatus Brocadia carolinensis
CAAGTGCAATTAATAGCAGGAGTAAAGGAACAAGTCAAGCGCTAAATAAGTCGTAAAGCATTGAAAAGTCATAAGTTGTGTGCGAAACAATTTATGACTTAAAAATATTTTTTTACAAACGTTTTTTAACAAAGTAATGTCATGGGTTTGCTTCGCTTGGGCTCACAACTTCGGCTGCACTGCCGCTCGCAATGATCAGCCCATGTCAACTTATTTAATACGTTTACTCGAGTTTCATTCATAGGAAGTAGATTATGAAAAAGATATTGCCGGTAATTGCTATCATCATCTTTTTGGGTATTATTTTCGGTGCCTGGTATATTAAAGGGTATAACAAGGTCATTGCACTGAATGAAAATGTGAAGAATGCCTGGTCACAGGTGGACACGCAACTCAAGAGACGTTACGACCTTATTCCCAACCTTGTTGAAACGGTGAAAGGTTATGCCGCTCACGAAAAAGGGATCTTGGAAAATCTTGCTGAGGCCAGAAAGGGTTATTTCAGTGCAGGGACGATTGAAGACAAGGCCAAGGCTGCAACACAGATCGAAGGTTTTTTGTCACGACTGTTAATGTTCAGAGAAACCTATCCCGATTTAAAGGCAAACGAATCATTTCTTAAGATGCAGGATACTCTCGAGGGCTCTGAAAATCGGATTTCCGTAGAGCGAAAGCGATATAATGATGCCGTTCGTGAACTCAACACCTATATTAAAAGCTTTTATGGCCGTTTCTTTGCTGCACGCACGGGGGTTACTGAGGCAAAGTACTTTGAAGTTGCCGAGGCTGAGAAAGAAGTGCCAAAAGTAAAATTCTAGCGCTGCGTTTTTTAGTATAGAATTCTCCTCTACACCTTGATGAAAGGAAGAACACGATGAAAACAACACGCATAATGGCATTTCTGTTGTTTACATTACTCGCCTATACGGTCAGCGCCTTTGCGGGGTTTGAAGGTGGTTCAAACACGTTTTACGGCCAAGGCGCCGGCGACAGTACTACCACAGGATTCGCGAACACATACCTTGGAGTGGATGCCGGCAAAGAAAATACCACCGGTTCCAATAACACCTTTGTTGGTGAGGCTTCAGGTTACAACAACACGACAGGTGAAGAAAATGTCTTCTTAGGGATGGATGCAGGTGTAAACAATACTACTGGGGACCAGAACACATTCCTCGGTAGTAACGCCGGTGCTGGCAACACAACCGGTTACGCCAACACCTATATTGGAGATTTGGCAGGCTTTAAAAACACCGTTGGACGCAACAACGCCTTCGTCGGGTATGGCGCTGGTTTCAGCAATATTACCGGGATTAACAACACTTTTATCGGGAAATTCGCAGGCCGTAACAGCACAGGATCTGCCAATGTCTTTATTGGTGCCAGTGCGGGATACAGTGAGAAGAAAAGCAACAAACTCTATATCGATAACTTCAGCACCTCTGCACCCCTCATCTATGGGGATTTTGCGACAAATTCTCTCAAATTTAACGGAAAAGTTACTATTACGGGCAGTTTGACAAAGGGTTCCGGAAGTTTTGTCCAACCCCATCCGACCGACCCGAACAAGGAGGTAGTCTATGCCTTCTTTGAAGGCCCAGAACATGCGGTGTTCCTCCGGGGCAAGGCAAGGCTCGTTGACGGAAAGACCACGATAGAGACCCCGGAATATTTCAGGGTGGTCGCAGGCGATGATGAACAGGCTGTCCGAGAATGTGGCATTCCGATTTTCTTCATTTAGCCAGAAAAAATAGGGTAAATCGGTTGCGATGGTGAAATTGAATGATATAATAAGGCGAAATGAAATCTTCAGAGCAAAACCACACGGAGCAGTTAAAACTTTTCATTGAGCCGATCCTTTTACCGAGCAAACCAACCGTATCATTCTTTTCCTTACCAGAAGATACCCAGCCAAGGAGAATCAATCATATGGCTAAATTTAAGCCGTTTCATGAATTCCAGAAACCCCTGATAGGATTTACCCCTGAAGCCTCTTCAACAT
>AYTS01000136.1 GCA_002009475.1 Candidatus Brocadia carolinensis
CCCGTGAAAATACTCCAGTCTCTCTATTTTCACGGCACATACCTCTCCCTGATTTCCTGAAAGTACCCACTCATAGAGTGCCAACACACTCGCCTCTATCTTTTCACTCAAGCCCCTCGCCAATCCACGATACCTCTTCACCCGCTTTTTCGCTGTCTCCTCCTTATTTTTCCCACCCCCAAATAACGCCTTGGTGCTGATCCTCATCAACTTCTTAAGCTCTCGTCTCCAATATTTGCCCTTTTTCCCGTCTCGTTATCAGCGAAACCCTCATTTTTCGCCATAATTTTACCTCTCCGGCTTCAGATATTCAATACTTCTATTCGGCTCTTTTCGCCTTCTTTTCCTTGTTTTATCAGCCTCCAACTGGTTTTCGTTCAAACACTACTTACCTCTGGTGCTACATATGCTGGCAATTTCTTCACTTCCATTTTATGTATCCTTTCTCTGGTAAAATTTTGATGTCTCCTTAAGCTTTAGCCATCAGCATCTCACTGACTGCTGATGGCTAATCGCTTCTCCTTCTTTATCATACCAACCTTCAACTTGCAACTTACAACTTATTTACGTTTCTGCCTCTTCATTGCGGTATTATCTAACCCTACCCGCACCTTTTCCGGGCCGTGCATGGTGATTTTCCCGTAGTAGTCCACATCTCCCAGTTTATAGTAGAAAGTGCCTTTACCCGGGGTGTCGATATAACGGTAGCTGGCTCCGGATACGGCATCGCTCTGAGCAGGAATGATTGCATTATTGACTTGTGTGTAACGCCCGTTCCTGCGCTTTGACCGGTAGAGGTTAAAGCCGGCATTGTCAACCTCCGTAGCAGTCTCCCACGTCAGGGTGACGCGGCCACCTTTGCCCGCCTTGGCACGGAAGTAGGCCAGGGTAATGGCAGTTGGTGTGCCTGTTGGAGACGGTATCGGTGTTGGCGTTATCTCCGGCGTTGGTGATGGACTCGGCGTCGGCTCCGGTGAGGTGATGTCAATAATCTTGAGGTATGGTCGCATTACTTCATCTGGGTTATCTGAAGACCCTACCATAAACCTAACAGCAGCATTATTACAGTATCCATCAGGTGAATAGATGACCAGTCCATTATTTGGTACTAAGCCACTCTTCCATTGTCTGTAAATCTCTGTTATGTCATATTCCTTGTTTCCAAAGTTATTTGGAAAAGAAATGTTTATCGGACCATATACCGAAGGGCCTTCTAAAGGAGGTGAAGATGGTAACGATATTTCGCTCCATGGTTCTAAAACAGGATAAAAGTAGAAATCCGCACAGCAATTTGAATAACAGTAGTCTGTTTGCGGATAATGTGTAACCCCCAGATAAACCCGCTCGACAGTGCCAGGGAGAGACGAGATGTCAAATTGTATATATGCCTTAGCATTACATGCATTACAGCTGCTTCTCGGTAGGCCGATAATATAGGGCTGTGTGCCTGCCGAACCTATAATCTGGCAATCATTATTGTCATAAAAGATTGCGTCTTTGCCCGCATTGATAGAACCGTTGTCCGTACCATCATTCAAGCCAGGACCGGGTCTAAAAATCAGGAATGGACCTGTTGGTGGGCATGTTGGAGAAGGTATCGGTGTTGGCGTTGGAATTACTTCTTCTGCTGAAAGATTACCATCCAGCTTCGAGACAAAGACATCATAATTACCATTCCAGGAGGTATCATACGCCCCAGCCGTAATTGGAAAGCCCGATGACCAAGCAGCCCCCGTTACATATACGTTTCCACTGGTGTCCAGGGCGATGGATTCACCATAGTCATCAGATGCTCCTCCCAGGAACGTGGATGCAAGCAGGCTCGTTAATCCACCATCCAGCTTCGAGATAAAACCATCAGAATCACCATTCCAGGAGGTATCATACGCCCCAACCGTGGTTGGAAAGTCCGATGACTCAGTATGCCCCGTTACGTATACGCTCCCCTGGTGTCCAGTGGAAACGTATATGTCGCTGGGCGTACTGCGTCATCG
>AYTS01000137.1 GCA_002009475.1 Candidatus Brocadia carolinensis
TTTTTTGCTATTATATCTCGTATCTGACTTATAGTTGCTTCCGTTATCTCTTTCCCGCATATTCTCATGCGGGTAAGTTACCACATTATGCCCATCGAGTCCAGTGAAAAATGTGGAACATGATAAGCCCGCAAACGGGGGGGGGGATTGAATTCCCTCTTCATCAATGTGGCGTTTTTGATCTATTCGATTTCACCCAAGACGCTGGCAATCTTTCGAACATCATGGCCCACGCTGAAGTTTGGGACACATTCAATTATTGTAGGCATTTTAAAACAAGGTAATGATAATGACCCCGGCAATCATGACTGTGCTCCCAATGAGACGCTCCCCGATATTCGTCTCTCTAAACCAGAAAGCGCCGTAGATTATGCCGAAGAGCAGACTCATCCGTTTCACCGAAATGACGTAGGCAACCTCTGCACGATTTACCGCAAGAAAGTGGGTAATGGTTGCAAGGGCTATGGCAAACCCGATCGGGCTAAACAGGGTAATATGAGAAACTATCTGTCTCATTTTACCATGATTCTTCCATACAAGCACCGGAAAGAAGATTGCAGAAAGGATGGGAAGATACGTTGCAGCAAAAAAGAGCGGGCTGGAATGCAATACCGCCATTTTCCCCAAGTTTGACGTAATGCTATAGATAAAAGCTACCATAATCATATACCGTGAACCTCGTTCCCGCAGTATGGCTTTAAAAGGTTCCCATATGCCTTTCCTCGTGGTTCTTACATTCAGCAGATACGCCCCAGCAGCAGTAAGAACAATCCCCGCTACTCCATATTTCCCCAACCTTTCTCCCAGGATGAGGTTTGATGTAAATATCATAAAGATCGGGCTTAATGCAAGGAACGGTAAGGTTATGGATAAAGGCGATATTTTGATCGCTTTCATATACAAAATGAGAGCAATGATTTCTAGTGGAAATAGCAGGAGCATGGTAAGGTAGAAATGGATGTTCAGTTTGGGTATTTCAATGAAAGGCAACAATAAGAGCAAAAAAGGGGCGGCAAATCCGATACGCACCCAGGCAATGAGGTATTCGTTACTCTCAAGAAGTGACTTCTTACAAAGGGCATCAGCCGATGCGGTAAAAAAAGCACAAATCAGAGATAGAAGAACCCAATCCAAGGCCAATCAACGGGGAAAATTGTAAAATTTAATGTATGTCAAGGAATTTCAATTACCCCCCCCCCCATAATCCCCCCGTAAACAGGGGGAAGTCGCCGAATGCCGAATTAATAGCAGGAAATTACGATTTATGCTTTGCAAATAGATTTTAAATCATCTATCCAATAGCGTAAATCGTCTATAGTTTTATTCAGTCCGGCGCAGTTCAGGATAAGAAGGTTAATATCATTTACACCTTGTACCCAATTTTGCGGAGGAATTGTCTTCGTTCCTGAATATCTTTTTCATTCTCTACACCCTTCGGGCAATAACCATCAATGACACCCAGCACTCCTCTGCCCTGCTTTGTTTCAGCCACCAGGACTTGCAGCGGATTAGCAGTTGCACAAAAAACAGAACATACCTCAGGACAAGACTTAATAGCGTTCAGTACATTCACTGGAAATGCACCTTTCATAAGGATAACAAAGGTATGGCCTGCGGCGATATTTCGTGCATTTTGAATCGCCACATCCCGAAGTGCGGTATCATTTCCTTCAGCCCTGACAAGGCATGGGCCAGAGGCCTCACAGAAGGCAATACCAAACTTAATACCTGGCACGGCATTGATCATAACCTCATACAGATCTTCTGCCGTTTTTATAAAATGGGATTGCCCAATAATAATATTGGCTCCATCGGGGATCTCCATGGTAACTGGCTTCATTTCCAGCATAATTATTATTTCAACTCGATAACGTTGACCTTTCCAAAATTATCAAGAGGCTTGTCAAACTTTTCCCTGTCCCCTACCACAAGAATCTTGATCTGGTCTGGATGCAGGTATTTCCTGGCGACCCGCTGAATATCATCCTGGGTAACGGCCTGTACATTTTCCAGATACGTTTCAAGATAATTCAAGGGCAATCCTTCATATTCGATATCGACCTTTTGAGCAACGATACTGGCGCTCGTCGTAAACCGGAAGATGAACTGGTTCATAAAGGTTTCTTTTGCCTGGACTAATTCTTCCTGATTAACAGGCATCTTGCGAATCTTCTCTATTTCCTCCAGCGCAATTGAAATGGCACGGTTCGTTGATTCTAACTTGGTCTGGCATGCAACAAAGAAAATCCCCAGATCGCGCGTCGTCTGAAAAGCACTATGAGCAGAATAGGCAAGCCCTTCATCAGAACGAATTCTGCCCGGAATACGGGCGGTGAAACTGCCACCGCCCAGGATAAAATTCATAATCATAACGGGAAAATAGTCAGGGCTCTTGCGCTGAATGCCCAGGTGGCCAATAATTACGTTTGCCTGATTAATGTCTTTGTATACATAGTTCACGGACTTTTCAAACCGGCTTTCAACCTTAGGGACTTCCGGAAAACGAATTTCTTCCTTTTTCCAACCGGTAAATACGGCATTGAGTTTTCTGATAATCTCGTCCTTATTGAAATCGCCCGATATCCCCAGGATTATATTATTCGGATGGAAATATTTTCTGTGAAACGTGACCATGTCATCCCGGGTAATCTTCTCTATGGTTTCCAGGGTTCCATCCACCTTTCTGCTGTACGGATGTTTGCTGTCATAGATAATCCTGCGGAACTCCCGAAGTGCGATTTGTGAGGGATTATCGTTTTCACGTCGGATCGATTCGATGACTTCATCCTTTCTCATCTTAATCTTATCCTCAGGAAACGCGGGATTCAAGATCACATCAGCAAAGATTTTCAGACCTTTATCAATATCTTTTTTGAGTGCTGACAGGCTTGCACTACCCGATTCGCGGTCGATGGAGGTTTCCACAGAGGCAGCCATAAATTCGAGTCCCTCGTTCATTTTGTCGGCCGGCATCGATACCGTACCTCCGCTTCTCAGCACATATCCGGTTAAGTTTGCCAAACCGGCTTTTTCCGGTGGTTCATAAACAGCGCCAGTTCTAATGCGTGCGGTAACATTAAACAAAGGCAGGTCGTGATCTTCCAGAAGATACACAATCATACCATTTTCCAGGACAACCCTATCCACCTTTGGGGGAACAAAGTTGAGTGGTTTGAATTTAAACCCGGAAACAATCCTTGCTCCTTCCGACTCCGGCTTCCCCACAGGAGAAGTTACCACATGCTCATGCCCCTGGGGTTGGGCAAAAAGGTTGCCGGAATAAGCAACAGCAAACACGCATGTCATCAATGCAATCAGAAATGCAAAATAGAGTTTTTGGTTCACGTTTCAGTCTCCCTGAATTCTAATCTTTTAATTATAGTATTATCTGACATAAATTATTTTGTAAGGTTTTTTAACATCCCTTTCATCTTCTCTTCAGAAGAAAGGACTAGGCAATTTGGTTGCAACTACGCAGCACTGAGATGAACCAAAAAGATCAATAAACAGTACTTAATTAGTAGCAGTAGATTTTTCCCCTTTGGTTTTTTCGTTAGTTTCTTTTGCCTTGCTGTTATTTTCCTTTTTTACTAAAGTGGCCACGGTACGATTGTTTTTCGTTAGATATTTATTTACAACCCGCATTACGTCTTCTGCCGTTACCTGTGACAGTTTATCCATAAAGGTATTAATGTATCGCCAATCTGAAAGGACCTCAAACTGCCCTATTTCATTTGCCAGTCCGGAGGCTGAATTAAGATCGCGGATGAAATCAGCCTCTAATTGGTTTTTAATCTTTTGCACTTCCCAGTCCGTGGGAGGTGTCTTCTTTAGTTTTTCTATTTCTTCATAAAATGCAGATTCTACCGTTGCAACCGTATGGGGCGCCCGTGGTACAGCAATAAAAGTAAAGGTATCAGGATATTTACCAATGCCATTGTATGCGTGAGCCATAACGGCAATGCGTTTATCCTCAATCAAGGATTTATATAGTCTGGCAGTCCTGCCATCGGAGAGAAGGGCGCTCAGGATGTCCAGGGCATACAGATCGGAATGACCGATAGCGGGTACGTGATACGAAATAGCAATATAAGGATTTGCCTCAAACTCAATCTCGACCCTCCGCTCCCCCTTTTGTTCCGGTTCCACGGTTTTTACTTTTGGCGGTGCTGGTTGGCCAGGAATATCACCAAAGTACTTTTCTACCAATTTTACTGCCTCGGCAGGATTAAAATCACCCACCATAACAATCACGGCATTGTTGGGGGCATAGTATCGCTTAAAATATTCTTCCGTATCTGACTTGGTAATATTCTGTACATCAGATCGCCAACCAATCGTGGGCCAACGGTATGGATGTGCAATAAAGGTTACCGCATTAAGCTGTTCAACCAATAACCCCATTGGGCTATTCTCGGTTCTGAGTCTCCGCTCTTCCATCACAACGTCACGCTCAGAGTAAAATTCCCTGAGCACAAGATCTTTCATGCGGTCTGATTCAATAAACGCCCATAATTCCAGCTTATTTGCAGGAAGGTCGCAGTAATAATAGGTGCCGTCGGTACTCGTTGCCGCATTAAGTCCGGAAGCCCCGTGACGCAAATAGAGCGAGAAGACCTCATCTTTTACCACTAAATCCCGGAGTTTTTTCCTTACTTCTTCCAACTCCTTTCCAAGGGATTCTATTTTCATCGTATCAGCGCTTTCTTCCTTGCCTTTTTCATCACAGAGTTTCGCAACCAAATCATCCTCTGTATCAAGCAAGGGTTTTTCAGCAGCATAATTCCTCGTTCCAAATATCTTTGTACCTTTAAACATCATATGCTCAAAGAGGTGCGAAACGCCTGTGATCCCGGGTCGTTCATCTACAGATCCCACCTTATAATTAATGCGAACACACACGATTGGTACATCATGTTTTTCCAGCATAAGCAATTTTAGACCATTCTTCAGCACATGCTCTTTCACATCAAGTTTCAGGGAGTTCGCAAACGATCCACCGGTAAACAGCGCAGTGCTGGTTACAACCAAAAAGATAGAGGTCAAAATCTTTCTATTCATATTCTCTCTACTCCTGACTATTTCACAAAGGACCCATACGGAAAATTACACTGTCAAATTTTAAGGTGAAAGTCAATACATTTGCAACGTAAATTTTTATTTCGTTCAGAATTCTTTTTATCACTTCAGAATTTGCCGGCTAGATCGTATAGTCTCCCCCCCCCTTTTGCGCCATCTTTCACGAACTCTTGCCGATACCAAATAACATCACCCACACGAAATGACTCTTGAATGTACGACACATTCGTGTTAACATTTTAAATTACAGGATGTTTACTAGGTATGCATGGCATATTTTAAGAGAAAGAACAGTTTGAATTTACGGGGAGTTGGTTATTATGGAAAAAAGAAAATATCTGGTTTGCACTGCAATGATATCCGTTTTTTTACTGTGGGCCGGACATACAGCGCCTGCGGGTGAGCTGAAGCGCGACCCAAATGCGGCAAAGCAGTTAGAGATAATAAGAAAAAATCTAACTGGTTTGACTGAAATGAAAGTTAAAGATGCAAAGAAATATTACGAAGAGGCGCTGAAAAACCTCAACACTTTAATCGATAAATACGCCAAAACAGATGAGGCATTACAGGCAAGGTTTTACATTGGCGCGGTTTATTATGAAATAAATAATTTTAAAGATGCCATTACTTCTTTTGACACGGTATTACAACAAGGGGAAATCGATCGAAATTTTAAAGCGAGAACCCTGTATTTTAAGGCTAAATCCCTTATAGCACTGGGTGATATCACTGCTGCAAAAGAGACCGTCTCGGAGTTGCGGCAGATTGAGCCCAGGGCTGCCGATTCCTTTGGCCATGAAATGAGTGGAATGGTACGGGTTGGCATGGAGGCCCCACTCTTTAACGTTGTAGATTTTAGGGGAACCCCGGTTGATCTGTCAAAATACAAAGGTAATATTACGATTCTGAATTTTTGGGCAACATGGGCAGACACCTGTCTGCAGGAGTTTCCTAAATTCAAACAGTTGTATAGTAAATTTAAGAACAAAGGAGTGCAGTTCATTGGCATAAGCCTTGACGATGATATTGAAGATTTACGTGGTTTTGCAAAACAGGAAACGGTGGAATGGCCGCAGATATTTGACGGGAAGCGCTGGAAAGGAATGCTCCCCTCACTCTATAATATACAAATGATACCCACAATTATTGTGCTGGATCGGGAAAACAAGGTACGTTACATTGGAAGTGAAGCAGAAAGTGTAACTCAGATCGTAACCGCCCTGCTTTCTGAATCGAAGGATTTACCTTTGTTTCGATAACGAGGCTGAAACTGGGGTTTGTCTTACGGAAACCCCTTGATGCCTAGCTGCTTACTAAACTGTATTACCAGCAATAAAATCCCAAATACAATAATGGCGATTATGAGAATCCAGTTTTTTTTTCTTTTTGGCGGGGTTCAGTGCTTTTTCTGGAGTGGCTACTGCCGTTCTGTTTACTGCCCCGTGCTTGCAAGGTACATCACTTCCTGACTTTCCTGATAGTGGTATGTGTATCTTTTGTTGTGGTCTAGCTTCCAGGGTTGTTTGAGTATCCGGTTTTATCTGATCCATGACGGGGAAAAACTCTCAACAAAATGGTATGTAAGCATTTCCTCTTTGATTCCTGTTGTTCGTGAAGGTCTTTTTTTCACAACCCTTTCTTTTTAACGAAATAGATGCCCAAAATGGCAACGATACACAGCCAGATTTGTATACTTACCACATAGTAAAGAATGCCTTTCGCAAGCTTCCCTAAATACGTCCCCTTCCATTTTTCATCAGTTTTTCTGAAGGGGTTTTTAAAAAAGCCTAAACCAAGCTTCTTAAACGGCTTGAAAAGATGTTTGTACCTCGGGTCTTTTTTGTCTACTTTAATGTAAGGAGACTTATATCCCGATTCAGTCGCCGGCTCATATTTCGTTTCTTCAGGTGGTTCTGGGGGTTCTGTATACCGTTTTTTTAAGCTGCTTTGTTGTCTCCAATACATCGGTTTTTCTTGTCTCCAACACGGAAGGTCTGCCGCTTGAAGGCGGTGGAGCTTCCTCGGGCACAGGCGCTACTGGTCTTTCAACAGCGGGCCTATCATTTTCTGCCTCTCTTTCCGGAATTCTCGATTCAGGAACCCGGTTATCAAGACCGGACGACTCTGACTGCCTTGTCTCTGCAGGCTGGGAAGTTTCTACCTTTGTCTCCGACGGTTCTGATTCTTCAGGTTCTGGTCTTTCTTCCGGTTCTTCCCTCTTCGGGGGCGTAACCGGCTTTACTACCTGAGGAGAGCCTCCTACCATATTTTGCATGCGCTCCTCAATCAATCTTTTGTATTTTTGCAGCTCTTCCTCAGCCTTATCGTTCATGCCTAATTTCTTGTATGCCAACCAAAGCCGCTGGTAAGCCTCAACGTATTCCGGCTTAATCCTGGTAACCTTGGTAAATTCCTTAACTGCATCATCAAACATATTTTGCCTGAAATATATGCTTCCCATTCCAAAATGCGCCTCGGCGTGATCCGGATTAATTTCTACAACCTTCCTTAACATCTCCAGAGATTGATCCAGTTTCCCAAGTTTATATAGGTTATATGCGTCCAGATAGCATCTGTTTGCCTCGTCGTCACGATCAGCGAAAAGGGGCTGCAAAGAAAGGACACCGGCAAGGGTAACCATAGATAAGATTAAGGGTAATAATTTTTTCATGTTTAACATACAAATCCTTTTGTCCGAACGATACAAAAAAATGTTATTCGCTTCCTTTGAGTTTGTCATACGAAGCTAACGCCCTGTTTGCTTCGTCTTCCATCCCTTTTTTTTTGTAAATCAGATACATCTCCTGATAAATGTTGATAAGGTCAGGTTGTATGCTTAGAGCCGTTTTAAGCTCTGCTAATGCTTCATCAAGGAGGTCTTTTTTGTTATAAATCATACCGAGGGCAGCATGCGCCTCTGCATTAAAATGATTTTTACTCAGAGATTCTTTCAACACAGCGATGGCCTCGTCCAGTTTTCCCTGTTGTACATATTCTCCAACTGTTTGAAAATGAGCAGCAGAACGATGTAGCCGTTTTATGTAAATAAGAAAACTGATAGAGATCAGAAGTATCACTAAAGCAGCACCGATAAGCAGCAAGGTCATCTGTCGTCTCATAGAATTCTCTTTGTTTCACGAAAAGGATTATTTATAACACAACACAGTCGCGACCACATTCTTCCTTCAAGTTGAGCGAAGTGATGAGGCAAAAAGCGTTCGGGAAAAGAAAGATTTTACATGATATTGCAATACCACAAACTCTTTTACTGCACCAGCCGTATGCCCAGTTCGTTCAGTTGTTGTGCTTCGACCTCCGATGGTGCATTTGTCATGAGACAGGTAGCTTTCTGCGTCTTCGGAAATGCAATAACCTCACGGATATCGTCAAGTTGTAACAGCAACGTAACCATACGATCAACGCCCAGTGCAATGCCACCATGGGGAGGAGCACCATACTTGAGCGCATCAAGTAAAAACCCAAATTTTATGGAAGCACTCTCCTCATCGATCCCGAGCAAGCGGAAGACTCTTTTCTGAACCTCCGGCGTGTGTATCCGAATACTACCACCACCAAGTTCCACACCATTGAGCACAAGGTCATATGCACGTGCCTTCACCTCCAAAGGTTTCTCTTCCAGAACGGGAAGGTCGTCAGGATGAGGCGAAGTAAACGGATGATGAAGGGCCTCATAACGTTGTATTTCTTCATTATAATCGAATAAGGGAAAATCTACAACCCATGAAAAGTTGAATATGCTGGTATCAATAAGTTTGTTCTTCTGGCCAAGATGAAGACGGAGTTGCGCAAGCGACTGGGAAACCACCTTGGGCTTATCGGCAACAAAAAGGAGCAAATCGCCCTTTCGTGCTCCATGTGTCTCTGCAGTTTTTCCTGGGTTTCTGCCGGAAAGAATTTTGTAATCGAAGATGATAAACCATTTTCCTCTACCTTGAACCAAGCAAGCCCCTTTGCTCCAAATTGGCCGACAAAGGCCGTTAAATCATCGATATCTTTTCTTGAATAATTCCCACAACCATTCGCATTGATACCTCTCACCTGTCCACCCGATTTGATTGTGTCCAAAAACACTTTGAAATCCGATCTTTGAACAATATCAGATACGTCTTTCAGCCTCATACCAAAACGTAAATCAGGAGCATCACAGCCATACGAGGACATAGCCTCCCGGTATGAAAGTCGGGGAAATGGCGTGGTAATTTTCTTTCCTACAACCTTATCAAAGATTGTGGACATGAGTCCCTCGATGACCTGAATAATATCATTTTCATCCACAAAGGACATCTCCATATCCATTTGGGTAAATTCAGGTTGCCGTTGGGCACGGAGATCCTCATCACGGAAACAACGTACGATTTGAAAGTAACGATCATACCCAGCCACCATGAGAATCTGCTTGAAAAGTTGAGGCGATTGCGGCAATGCATAAAACTTCCCCAAGTTGACCCTACTGGGCACTAAATAGTCGCGAGCACCTTCCGGAGTGCTTTTTGTTAATACCGGTGTCTCAATATCGACAAAGTTCAGAGAATCAAGATATTCGCGTATTGTCTGACAAACTTTGTGACGGAAGATCAGCCGCTTTTGCATTGCAGAGCGTCTTAGGTCCAGGTATCGGTGCTTAAGCCGTAACTCCAAAGACACCTTACTCTCATCCTCAATTTCAAAGGGCGGTGTTTCCGATTTGTTGAGTATTTCAAGAGTGTCTGCGTATACCTCTATTTCCCCTGTGTCAAGGTTAAGATTTACGGTGCCCTCTGGTCGCGCCGAAACGACTCCCTTTATGGCCACAACATATTCCGGTCTCAATTGGCCGGCCGTCTCATAGAATTCCTTGCCTCTGTTGGGATTAAAAACCACCTGCGTAATACCGTACCGGTCACGCAAGTCAATAAAGATTAAACCCCCATGGTCGCGGACGCTGCTTACCCAACCAACAAGAGTAACGCCTGATTTCACGTCTGTTATGCGTAACTGACCACTGGTATGCGTTCTTTTCAATTTGGACATGCTATTGTAATTATCTCCCGGAAATTTAAACCTGTGCTAACTCTTGGTGGACAAATTTTTACTCAGGAACCATTTGGGGACTTCGTTTTGTTTCAGGACAATCTCCTCACCCGTCTCCATCATCTTGATCTTGACGTCACCTCGTGCCAATTCGTCAGGGCCTAACACAATAACGTATTTTACCCCTAATTTATTCGCCGTACGCATCTGCGCCTTCAGGCTTCTTCCTTCATAATCAAAATCAGCAGAAAGATTGGCTTTCCGCAGAACGTTGAGCAGGCAGAAACCATGTTTTTTGGTTTCTTCACTGACGGAGACGACGTAAATCAACGGTGACGGTTCGCAAACTTCCTGAGAGACGGATTTGTGCTTTGCCATAACATTCTCAAGTGCCAGGATCGTTGCCTCCATTCCGATAGCAAATCCGACGGAACCGATGGAAGGCCCTCCAATATCAGAAATCAAATTATCGTATCGCCCCCCGGCACATATCGCATCACGCGCACCCAACGATGAGTGGGTAATTTCATAAACAGTCTTGGTGTAATAATCCAATCCCCGCACCAGATGAGCGTCTGCAATATAAGGAATACCTATTTCAAGAAGAGCCTCCCTTACCGATTTTGCATGAGACTGACATGCTTCACACAAATAATCATTGATAGACGGCATGTGATGACTGATCGTTTTACATGCATCATTTTTACAATCCAGAATACGAAATACATTCCGGTTAAGCCGCGACTGACAGAGTTCACACAACGCCTTTTCATGCTCACAGAGCTTTTCTTTCAGGATATTCCTGAAAACAGGCCTGCACTGCTCACACCCTATGGAGTTAATCTTGACCTTGTAACCTTTCAGACCAATGCGGTCAAATATCCTGGTTGCCACACTAATAGTTTCCACATCAAGTAAGGGATCAGTTGTGCCCACCGCCTCTATCCCCATTTGGTGAAATTGCCTGAGTCGTCCGGCTTGAGGGCGTTCCTTTCTGAATTGCGGGCCAATGTAATAAAATTTTTGGAATTTTTTTGTCTTATACAATTCATACTCTAAATATGCCCGCATAACAGGCGCTGTACTCTCCGGACGCAGAGTTATGCTTGAATCTTCACTATCGGAAAAGGTATACATTTCCTTCTCAACAATGTCCGTGGCTTCTCCAATACTCCTGATAAATAACCGCGTATCCTCAAATACAGGGGTGCGGATTTCATAATAACCGCAGAGTTCAAACTCTTGGCGCCCTGCTTCATTGAGTTTCCTCCATGAAGCCCATTTTGACGGCATTATATCCTCTGTTCCCCTGGGTGCTTTAAAGGCGTATTCGACTTTCTTTTCCGTATTCACATTCATTCCAACAATCCTATTACTTTACACGATAGTTACCAGCAAAAACTCGTTATGATTCGTCCCTTGCCTTGTTTCTACAAATCAGAACAGAGAACAGGTATTACGATAATTTTTTCTCTCACACAAAGGGGCAGGTGGGTGTATTTTGCTATAAAAATTATTCCAAAATTTTAATTATACTAACCATGAACTAATATGCAAGGCTTTCTTTGCGATTCAGCATACGCAAGGAAGAACTATCATAGAGAAACGAAAAATATCCATTTGGTTTTCCCGGCACAGACGAATACCGAATGTTCAATGTTGACTGTATAATACAGACCTTTTAAATTCTTTTCCTAGCATCCATCCTACAATAACGAGCGCAGACTTTGTAATGGCTTCCTGCTTCACTTCTTCGGCAATATCAGAGAGTTTCGTGCAAATGATTTTCTGATCTGGCCATGTTGCCCTATACACAACAGCTACTGGGCAATCTTTTCCATAATGTGGCAAGAGTTCCCTTACGATTTCTTCTATCTTATCAATGCTTAAGAAAATGCACAAAGTCGGCGTGGCTGTGGCCAGAACACCCAGATGTTCCTTCTCTGGGATAGGGGTTTTCCCTTCCATACGGGTAATAACAATGGTTTGTGTAACACCGGGAAGCGTCAATTCTTGCCGCAAAACCGCCGCGGCGGCAACGAACGAACTCACTCCTGGAATAATCTCATAGGTAATTCCAAGTTTATCGAGTGCTTGCATCTGTTCTTGTATTGCTCCGTAAATGGACGGATCTCCGGAGTGTATTCTTGCAACGTCTATATTATGTTCCATGGCTTCCTTGTAAACGACCACCATGTCCTCCAGGCTCATCTTGGAGGAGTCATAGATCTTTGCATGAAGCGGAAGAGATTTGAGTAACACCGGGTTCACGAGAGAACCTGCATAAATACAGTACCCTGACTGTTGAATAATCTTCATACCCTTGACGGTTATTAATTCAGGATCACCAGGCCCAGCACCAATAAAATAAACCCTCATATACTTTTAGTTACCGTCTTTCCAGTGAATGGCATTAACCATAACCTTTTTCGATTCTTCTCCCATAATCTTAAACTGGCTATCTTTTATCAAATATGTCGAGGCTTCCTTACTGCTGGTTCTTATGGTAATGACCCATATGCCCCCGTCCCTGCTTACAGACTCAACCTTGCCTTTCTTTACACTGATACTGATATTTAATACCGATTCTTCGTCACTTCCCGTTATTTGCCTGACACTCTCTACGGAAAATACCGTTGGTAAACCGGCTCTCAATCTGATTTCAGGCGCTTCATACTCGTAATGCTGCCCAAATACAGGAAAAGACAAACAGCACAACAACCAAACCCATACAAAAATTTTGCTCTTCATACACACCACCCTTTATTATTGTATTCATGAAAGATTAAATCCTGGGGATTTTTTGATCCTTTAGTTATCTTGGACTCTATACAACCCCATGAGGCTAAAGAGAGCTACTCAATCATCTTAATCTATCAGGCAAAAAACTTCAATGGTTAATTTCTCTGGTGCTTATGCTCATTCCTCAATAATTCATATCTATTTCATGAAAAATAAAAAGAAATTTGTGATAGACGAATTAAACAAAATAGATTACATTGAAATCAAGCTTAATTACTCTCTTGAGGATTTATTGATATGGAAAAATCTTTAACCCGCGAAGAAATGCGGGAATTGGATAGGAAAGCCATTGCGGAATATAAAATCCCTGGCATTATCCTTATGGAAAACGCCGGTCGGAATGTCGCTGAAGAGGTTTTGAAGATGGTAGAAGGGTCACAGCAGACAAAAGTGGCAATTTTGTGTGGGAAAGGAAATAACGGCGGTGATGGTTTTGTCGTGGCACGGCATCTTCACAACTGCCTCATTCCCGTAAATGTCTTCCTCGTTGCAAAGATTTCTGATATTCTCAAAGACAGAGATGGGGGTACGAACCTACAAATACTCTTACATATGAAAATTGCCGTTAGAGAGGTACTTGACACTGCTGAAGTAAGCCATGTTTTACAAGAATTGAGCGACTACGACATCATCGTTGATGCATTGTTTGGAACAGGTCTTTCTGGCGAAGTACGCGAACCGTTTAAAAGCCTTATCAAGGGCGTTAACAATCTCAACAAGGACGTTGTATCTGTGGATATACCATCTGGACTTGACTGCAATGAGGGTACGGTATTAGGCGGTGCCATTGAAGCAAGAAAAACGGTAACTTTTGCCGTAAGTAAGAGAGGTTTTTATCTGGCAGATGGACCAACACACACCGGAGAAATAGTTGTAACCAATATCGGCATCCCAAGAGAAATAATACCCTAACATTAACTTATTACCATGTCTTCTGATTGCGTTATGCATCCATTTATACTGCTACGCAGTTCTTGCCGGAAGATTTAGCCTGGTGCATCAATTGGTTTACTCTTTTCAACAAAGTATCCACACTATCATTTGACCGTGCTACAGTTGCTGATACAGAAACCGTTACACGAATAGCATCAGCCCCTACAAAAAAACCTGATTGCCCAATAAGAATGCGAATCTTGTTCGCAATGGTCTGCAGATGATTTTCAGTAACATTCATGGCGATTACCATAAACTCTTCACCACCCCACCGACCGACCATATCTGTTGCCCTTACGCTATGCGACAGCGTTTTTGATACCATTTTTAACACGGCATCTCCAATTTTGGAACCATGCAAGTCATTTATCCTTTTTAATCCATCAATATCAATAAAAAAAAACCCCGTATGACCAACCGTACCTATGCATAACACTGAACATGGTTCGCAAGTTCATTTCTAACCCTAGTCGTTTCATCAATCCAGTGAGAGAATCAAGCAAAGCACATTTTTCAAGCTCTTCAATTTTATGGGCATACTCTATTTTTGAAGAATTATCATGAAGTTCCTCTATAGCACCAATAACCTGTCCATCCAAGTTTTTCAAAGGCAATATGCGGACCAAGACCGGCACACGATAACCATCCTTGTGATGAGCGTATACCTCCATACTCCTAGGGTTACCATCATTCATTGTTCCTGTGGCCATGCATTCGCTCTCACAGACACCCCTCCCATGTTCATCTACATACATTAGAATATCTTCTCTGCAACACTTTCCCAGGGTATCGGCATTCTTATAACCGGTAAGATTTTCGGTGCTTTTATTCCAGTAGGTGATTACCCTATCCCGATTAACAGCACAAATTCCACCTGATAAGCTATCCAACAAGCTTTTGTGAATGTCAGCATCTGTCATTAGTACTCTCCCCATTTCATGAAAAAACCAATCATTCCTTAGGTAACATTAGTTTTGTCCTGATATTATCGACTAACTATAAAAATACTTAAGACAATGGTAAATGCTATTTTCAAGAAATAGTAGTACCGAGATTTAGTATTACTTATAAAGAAAATTTGAGCAGCTAAACCCCTTTATCCCTTTTACAAAGGGATAAAGGGGGTAGTCTTGATCTACTCATTACCCACAATTACTGGTTGTACAAATTCTGTATTTCCTGAGCACTCAATGCCTGGTTATAAAGGCGGACATCATCAATCTTACCATTAAAATAACCTTTATTAACCCTCGAATACCCTATTCTCATGTCGGAATAACTAGTCAATGGTACTATAACATTTCCCGCAGGATGGGTTTGAGTGCTCACAAGAGTTCCATTTACAAACAACTTTTGTTCTCCTGTCTTACTGTTGTATGTACCTGCAACATGGTACCAGATACCAACAGAATTGCCTAAGTTGTAGTTAGCGTTTTTTACAACCCTTTTGCCGTTTACATCTTTTGTTACTATTATAAAATCAAGTATATTTGGAGTTTTTTGATAGAAACGCAAATCAAGACCCTCCTGAAGTTGTGCATTAGAATTCCATGACCATCCGCCGAAAACTGCATCGGCATTTATCGTATCGTTGGAATTCTTAAAGAACCATGCTGAGATTGAAATATCATCATAATTCATACGTGGAACTATTACACAACTAGAAGTTCCATTATAACTCAATGCTTTCTTTAATTTGCCTGTCGTCCAGGTTGCTCCATTGAGTGTGCCGTTGTTGCTGTTGCCTGAAGAATCATTCGCAATCGTTCCCCAGCCATCATCAAAAGCATAGTAAGCCATCAAAACATTAGTAGTAACTGTAATGGTGATCATGGCTGTCCCAGCATTGCTTGCCCCATCATTGACCGACACGGTAATTATATTATCGCCTGTCGATAGGCCAATGTCAGAAAGTGACCAGGAGGTAGTTCCACTGGCAATTCCACTTCCACCCCTACTATTACTCCACGTTACACTGCTCACACCACTCATGTCATCCAAAGCGCTGCCACCTAAACTGATCGTATTGCTTGTAGTTGTATACGTAGCGTTGGATGTGGGACTGATAATTGTAACAAGCGGTACTGTAGTGTCCAGGATGATGGAGTCGCTTGTCACACTAGATACGTTACCAGCAGCATCCTTATACCAGACATATAACGTCTTACTGCCATCCCCACTGATTAGTGTATGCGGAATACTTGCAGTGTAACTAGCTGTGGAAGTTATCGAAGTCCAACCAGCGGCTGTAGCCAGCGGTATTGTTGAGCTGGTAGAGAGATAATAACCCGTAACTCCTATATCATCTGTAGCTGACAGAGTCAGGATTACTGTGGGTGACTTAGTATACGAGTCACCGTTATTAATGCTGATGGAACAATTCGGCGCTGTGGTATCCGGCGTGGTTAAGGTCATTTCTGCCCCGCTTGTCGTACCGGCAGCGCTCTGTGCCACAATCCTGAAGTAGTAAGTTTTTGCAGGAGATAAACCGCTGATGGGTATGCTTACGGTTACATCGCTTGAGCCACTCACATTTTGTGTCACAGATTTACTGCTATATGATCCACTGATTGTATCATATTCAAACCACACAGTTGCTGATAACCCGTCAGCATTTACTGTCCCGGTTAATGTTGCAGAATTTGATATAATATTCGTTGCTCCTCCTGTGGTTACAACGGGTGGTCCAGCATAAGTAACTGTTATTGTATCCATGCGTGTATTGGATGCTTCATCTGTAGCAGTTACCGTAATTACGTTATCTCCGCTTGATAAAGTTATACCTGAAAAGACCCAACCTGTAGTGCCATTCGTTGAACCACTTCCACCTTTATTGTTATTCCATGTTATACTACATATACCACTTATACTATCCGAGACGTCTCCCCCAAGAGTCATGGTACTGCTTGTGGTAATATAGGTGGGATTATAAGTAGGATTGGTGATGGTTATAGCAGGCGCAGTGGCATCAAGAATAATAGAGTCGAGCGCTGGATTTGAAATATTTCCAGATGCGTCTTTATACCAGACATATAACGTCTTACTGCCATCCCCGCTGATTAGTGTATACGGAATACTTGCATTGTAACTAGCTGTGGAAGTTATCGAAGTCCAACCAGCGGCTGTTGCCAGCGGTATTGTTGAGCTGGTAGAGAGATAATAACCCGTAACTCCTATATCATCTGTAGCTGACAGAGTCAGGATTACTGTGGGTGACTTAGTATACGAGTCACCGTTATTAATGCTGATGGAACAATTCGGCGCTGTGGTATCCGGCGTGGTTAAGGTCATTTCTGCCCCGTTTGTCGTACCGGCAGCGCTCTGTGCCACAATCCTGAAGTAGTAAGTTTTTGCAGGAGATAAACCGCTGATGGGTATGCTTACGGTTACATCGCTTGTACCACTCACATTTTGTGTCGCAGATTTACTGCTATATGATCCACTGATTGTATCATATTCAAACCACACAGTTGCTGATAACCCGTCAGCATTTACTATCCCGGTTAATGTTGCAGAATTTGATGTAACGCTTGTTGCTGACCCAGTTGTTACCAGTGGTGCTCCACTGGATTTCAGTGTAAAGATATATCCTTTACCTTTTACCTGACCTCTACTCGAATCGACATCAATGGTAACACTACTTTTTAACCGTATTTCATTTCCGTTAATATTAAAATCTGCACTGGCATCACCCGATTCGATAAAGTATCCATCAGTATTTTGTACAGAGGTTACAACTTCATCCGCATTAAGTTTAATAACCCCATTTGTTGTATTAAAAACGGCAAAGAGTTTTCCTGTTTTTGGATGCCGAGAGTACATTACATCACTACTAATATAGCTCTTCGTGCTCTGATAAACACTGCCATCCCAGGAACGATCCGCAAGAGGAACATTGTTTAAATTATCCCAATTCGGTATACATCGTATGATCTTTAGTCTTGGGTAGACTTCTGTTATACTTTGCCAGTTAGGATTGGTCCCGAAATTACCAAAAAAATTGAACCATGATCCATTAATACCTGCCTTAGCGGCATAAAGGCGGTTGTCGGATTCGCCAATTTGTGAAAGCTGACTAATACCCACCATATCTTTTGTAATATTTACGCCTGAATTAAAATTTCTTTGATCATCAACAAAATATGTGCCTGGTGACTCCTGTGAAATCATATCAGGAGTTAATTCAACCTTGTCTGCTCTGTTCTTTATCTGGTTCACCCACTCGTCGTCATGTCTTTCATAATATATATGCCAAGGGCAAATTATCCATTTTGCATTGGGAAATTCTCGCCTCATTCTGATGTTCAATTGCTTATAAAACTCCGCCATTCCTTTGTCGTAAGTATCATATTCATGAGTTATAGAATCGTGTCGTATAGAAGAATTTGCCCCTGTCCAGTAAGATAAACCAACTTGAACGTTTTCGGACGCTTGTGAATCCCATCGATTAAAATCACCATTAAGTTTTGATACGTCAATTGCATATCCTCCGAAGGTAAAGGGCATTTTGGAATCTTCGTAACTATGAAAAATTGATATTATTTTCTCAATAATCCTATTAATAACTGCCTGTTGTTGAAAATCCAACATCGCATTGAATTTTGTGGGATTACCGCTTGAATCTTTATAAAACCAACCCGTTGCTATGTTATTGGGAAATGGTTCGTTGCTTTTCCATGCCAGATTCTGATTGTAAAAATCTATTTGTGCTTGTGTATATGTCTTGTTAGTGTCTATAACAGCCGGGCAACCAAACGCTTCAATTGCCCAATATTGCGGATCGTCAACGTAAAACTTGAGACCGGCGCAATTTTGATTACCTATGTAGTTGTTTTTATTGTAGTACTTTTGAATTAGAATATAGTCATGCCCCATCTGCTTTGCGTATTTAATATTGTCGGCTGGTGTTCCTCTCCATGCAATTCCATAAAAATTCTTCCAGCTATCATCCGCTGACGCTGTAGATGTGGATTTTATCGGATTACCAAAAAAGGGCTGTGTTATAAAAAAGACGAAAAAAGTTAAAATGTAAAATATAAGTTTCATGCTAAATCTCCTTACAAAAGTTTGTTTGACAAATATGGCGGCTTGGCGATCTTCATGGAAGACCCATAGCTTTGCGTCCCAATCTCACGATTGGTTTGCCTTTTACAAATTTGCTGTCCCTTTTGCGGAGATAGCAAACTTACTACTTATATATTTGTTATTACTCACCTCCTTATGAAAATTTTCAAAATTCCTAATTTGTTAGAGATAGGAAAGATTTTGCCTCCCCTGCCTCCGAACCGTAAAGGCGGATCTCCCGCATACGGCTCTCCAGTCAGTGGCAACCGCGTCCGGGTTAACTGATTAATATATGGGCCGTGGTTACCTTGAACAACTCATGATTAACTGGTTGCTATCATAACATCGTGAACTTAATCAGATAAAGAGCAGGCATGATTAACGGAGGGGGTCCGTAGGACGACTAGAGTTAACCATGCCTGCCCGCCAAAAAAGTCAGTAACCACCCGCATAGCGGGTGACTTGATTAGCCCTAAAAGAGCATTGTTACTGGCTCCCCTTAAGGGGTTACTTTATAACTTTTCATGTACTTAATATACGTTTTTTTCGATTTACAGCTTTCAATCTTTTCAACGTTTCCATATTTCGCCTTTAAACTATTGCCGTTATGAGAATATTCTCTGCATCTTTGAGTACTTATTCTTTGGTTTTATTGCATACCTTTTCATCGTTCTTATTCGATTTTGGCTTTTCTTTAATAACTATTTTTCAACATTCCATACGCATGAAATATTTTCATACTTTTTTGATACTTGTTTGCAAAATCGTTTCATCCGAATAGTTTCTTTTGACTATATGACTTTTTCGATGATTTATCGTATTAAATTGTTAAATACTACAGCATAGTTTTTGCTATTCTCACCCGCTTAGCGGGTGGTTTAGCTCAGGAATTACTTCCTTATAAATTTATCTTCTGGCAGGGATAGCAAATAATCCTTCTTTGCCTTATCATTCATCCCCTTGGTATCTATATTAAATTCAAACATCCTCCTTTCAAAGTCTTCTAAATGTCCTATTACCTTCGCCGGATTTCCACCTATGATAGTTGAAGATGGCACACTTTTAGTAACAACAGAGCCTGCAGCAATTACGACATCATCACCAATTGTTACTCCTGGCAGAATCAACGAATTATTTCCAATATATACATTACTACCTACTTTTATTTTACCAAAAAAAATCCAATCTTGGATACTTATCTCTTAAAACCCATGCTCCACCATGAGTAAAAAAATTTCGTTCCTGAAGTAATCTGAACATGATTACCTATTTCAATTAAGTATGGTTCAGTGCCAAATGATACGTCCTGTATATTACAACTGTTCCCTATTTTCACACCTAAAACTCTTGCATATTTCACATTTCCCAAGACTTTTAACATGCACAAATCGAAGATTTTTCTTATCATTATACTCCTTTCTACGGTTTAAAGATTTTTCAGCGTTGTCCGGTTAGGAAATTGCGTAAAACTGGTATCAAAAAAAATGAGAAAAATACTGTTTTGAGGAGATATTTTACTTGACAATTCAGAAAAAAAGTGGCCGAAATTTTTCATAAAAATCCTTAACTATTGGAGTTACGAAAAATGCCGCACGCCTTTCATCATTACTTTGTTAAAAAAACGTTTGTAGAAAAATATTTTTAAGTCATAAGACGAATTCGACACAACTTACTACAAATCAATGCTTTGCAACTTATTTCGCGCTTGACTTGTTCCTTTACTCCTGCTATGAATTGCACTTGTGAATTTTCCGGTCAACCAACAACAGGAGCAAAGGATTTGAGTATTTTTGGCGCAAACATCCCTCTGCTAATTACGTTTCTGAAATATTTCGCCTCTTGCTTTAGCAAAAAACAAATGGCCCCGCTTACCCTGGTCATCTATGCCTTGTTCAAAGACTACAAAAGAAACTCCCTTGACGCTATGGCAAGAGCCACTCATACCGATTATCAGAAGTTTCAATACTTCTTCTCAGATTCAAAATGGGATATCCAGGCAATCAAACGCACACGGCTGGAAATCATTCAAAAACAAAGAACCACTGCTCCCACGAAAGATGGCCTTCTAGCCATCGATGACACCGGTTGCCCAAAACCCTTTGCGAAGAAGACTGAGGGTGCAAAGTTGCAATATTGCGGACCACTCAAAAGCATC
>AYTS01000138.1 GCA_002009475.1 Candidatus Brocadia carolinensis
CGCCGAGAAAGGGCAGTTGGCACGAATAACACGCCATACTCATACACCCCAAAAGGTTGTCTGTACCTCGTAACTCCGTCATACCCCTCACGGGAAATACGCTATCTTTCTACGCATACGGATTGCTCCATGGTATGCGCATAGGTACAAACTTCTCCACGAGGAATTAGGCTCGCAGAGATGGTATTTTCAACCACTTAGGTATTCCATACTTCAAGGCACGCCTCTCTCAGTGGTGGTAGCGTAATGTGAATGGTGTTAATTCTGTAGAAAAGGTCTTTTCTGAAAAGTCCCTGTTCCATGAGTTCTTTTAACGGTTTATTGGTTGCGGCGATAATTCTGACATTCACCTTTTTTTGTTCCGTGCCTCCAACGCGGTAAAATGAGCCATTTTCCAACACCCGCAAGAGTTTTGCCTGGATGCTTATGTGCATGTCCCCAATCTCATCAAGAAACAACGTCCCCTTGTCGGCAATTTCAAAGAGGCCTTTTTTATCCGAGACTGCACCAGTAAAAGAGCCTTTTTCGTGGCCAAAGAGTTCTGAATTAAGCAGGGTGTCAGTAAACGCAGAACAATTCTGGATAACGAACATTTTTTCCTTACGCAGACTGTTGTAATGTACCGATGCCGCCAGAAGCTCTTTTCCGGTTCCGCTTTCTCCGTCGATCAAAACGGGACTTTCGCTCCTTTCAATGAATTCTAAGGTGTCAAATACCTTTTTCATTGCCGGACTGACACCAATAATTCCCTTATGCTTTTTTCGATACATCTCATCAAGAAGAACAGTCTGTTTCCTGGTGCTTTCGTTCTTCTCCTCTAAGATTTCACCGTAAGCAACGACGTCTCCGGCAACAATTTTCATGAAATCAGTTAAATATTCTTTCTTATACTGGTCTATCATTTTTAACCTCTCATAACACCGGTCAAGCGCTATCTGATCGAAACCGATATCTATGAGCGTTTCTCTATACTTCTTTTGCATGGGGTCGTTACTTTCAAATATCCATATCCCGGATCCGATCATGGTTCCTACATATTTTTGTTTCGATAGAATGGGAAGCATGAATCCCTGAAGGCCGGCATAGCATGAATAGAAAAAAGGCTCCTGGTTTTTCCTGCATTTTTTAAGATGCTTTTGATATGTTTCAGAGCAACGCCTCTCTCCTTTTGACACTGAATGGATCACCTTGCATAGGGGGTTCTGGAAACATGTGTTGGTATTTTTGCTGTTGCCATGTTCATCATAAAACTGGACGTCGACTCCCCACCATTGATAGCTAATTTTCCGGAATATCCTGATAACGTGAGATTCAACAATTTTTGTCCAATCACTCATTTTTTAACCCTATTCACAACGAACAAACGACGGTGTTTGTCCGTACCACCGTGGTATCAATTTTATGCCCTGATCGTACCGCTCGTTTCCACCCTGACACCTGAAATGATGGATGATTCCCGTCCGCTCCACTACATCCCCCTGGGTGAACAGCTTCATAATACGTATTATTATGGTATCTACAGGAATCTCTTTCTACCCCGCCATCTTCTTTATCGAAAAGGTGAATCTCCTGAAAAAATATTCCATTGCCTCGTTTTCCCTTGGGGATTCTACCATTTTCAGGTTATTCCTTCAACAGGCTTCTCCTTACTCGCAAGAGTTAGGCGATAAACTATACGTGTATCTCTTCAAAACCCTTTCGTTTATAATCTATCTCACCCAATCCCTGCTCATGGGATTGCCTGATATAGCCCACGTCCGCGGGTTGTATGCTAAATAAGGTGGCGCCGTAGGCATCTGCAGCAACGGGATCGGTGCTTACGATAATACGCCGCGCATGTTCCGGAGAATTATCAACGTCATCGAGTCGGCCACCGGTTGGTCCGTGATTTTTCAGTATCCGGAAGGCATCAAGTACGGTCAGGTCTATCTTGAGGAATTTGTTAAGATCGCCAATTTTGG
>AYTS01000139.1 GCA_002009475.1 Candidatus Brocadia carolinensis
AAAAAGCATCTCAATTTAGACATGAGTCTCTACACAATTTTACAAATTTTGAGTATTACCCTATTTGAGAAAGTCCCTATTTTACAAGTACTTACAAATTCTGATTACAAAAGCGAACCATACTTTCCTTATAAGCAATTGTCCTTGTTCAACTTATAACCGGACACTAGTGATTTTGCTGATTATGCGAATTACTCCATCTACATTTTCTACGAGGTCTACGATACGTCCATATTGTAATCGCCATTGCAGTGCATTTGATATAGTTAAATACCCTTGCTTTGGTTTCGTGTGTAATATCTCATCTGCCAGTTGATTCATTGAGATTTCATCGGCAGGAAGATTTCTGTCAGTTAAATATGCAATGATATCGTCGGCATTTGCATTATTTTCTAACATTTGCCGGATGGTTCGTGTTACTTGATAATCCGCAGTTCTGTTTTTGTCAATAAATGAACAACTTACAAAATTAAGCCTTGATGTTTTTCTAACGGGATCATCATTTTTGTCATAGACAAATACCAACAAATTATATCCGAGACCATATATTTTTTGCCTTGCATTTCTGAAAGGGCAAGAAGATTGAGGTTGTTTGAAAGATGTTACCTTAATGTCAGTATTTAAATCTTCGGAAGGCATATCAATTCCATTTGCAGAAGAACCAATTATATATTCATATTTAGAAGAAAGGTAATCCTGGAATTTATGTTCTATGAATGTGCCAACAGCCTTACCATCGGTTATTCCAAATAGATCCCGATTATCAAATTTTGATTCCTGTTCACAAAATGTTTTTGCTTCTTTGATCAATGAGGCGATGGTTAATTTTTGTTTCATTAAAGCACTTCATTCAAGATTGGTTCTAACTTGTCCAGCGAACTTCTAAACTTATAAAATTTATTCTAAAAGGACCAAACCGTATATATTAACTTCTTCATTGTGGTTTTTCAGCGTCTCGATTTTTAAGTGATGATTCCTTGCTGTCTGATAGACATCGATGCCACATGCCTCCATGGAAGGTCTTGCTTCCATGGTGCGAATACAGGAACGCGCAGTATCACAATTTTCGCATAATTTGCAAGGGCCCGCTCCAAGCCCAAAGGCTTTATAAAAGCCCAGAGAAAATGCCAACTTTTCGATCTCTGCCGTAATATAGCGCATCTGCCAGCTCAGGTGCCCGTGAAGCAGTAATGCTTTGTTATATTCACTGAGAATTTCTTTCATCTCCTCAAACGAAGGTGAGTGGGGTGGGCAAGTGAGCTTCTTCCCATATTCCTCACATCCATACTTGCATTTTAATTGTACCCATCGTCCGACAGTGATGGTGTCGGGATGAATGACAACTGCCTGCTCACAGCCGAGTTCTATCGCCTTTTTGATTACTGTCTTGCATACATCATCAGAATGCTGAGGTAACGTGATCGCTGCCTGAAATTCAGGTACGGCCGAATCTGGGGTGTACATTGGTAAATCTCCTAAAGAATTATTTTTCTCTTTCCATGGTACTATAAACAAGGAGGGATGTTTAATCAAATAATTTTTAGGCAACGGGTGTGCAAAGACATTTTATTGACAGAGGCAATTCATGAAGTATAATCTGTCGGTGTATAAAGACGGCTTCCCGGAAAATGAACATTTTTATGACCTTGGGCGTGCCGGTCATACGGCATGATCATTGCGGTTTATGAAGGAAGAACAGAAACGTCCCACCATAAAACAACTCCCTACCCATGAGAGGCCGCGGGAACGGCTTATCCAAAACGGTGATGAGCATCTGACGGACGCAGAACTCTTAGGAATCATCATTCGTGATGGCACGACCAATTACAGTGCCGTTGATTTGGCGCAACAGCTTCTTTCCGAGTATGGGGATTTTCGGAGATTGAGCATGGCCTCTGTTGGTGAATTGTGTAAGATAAAAGGAATAGGTCCGGCGCGGGCCGCACAGATCAAGGCCTCATTGGCTATTGCGAAGCGGTTTTCTACCATTTCGGTAAAACCTCTTCAGCAATTTAAGTGCAGCAACGACATCTTTGATCACTTCCACGAACGTTTGCGAGGAAAGAAACAGGAAATCTTTGCCGTTGTTTTGCTTGACAATAAAAACCGGGTTATTAAGGAACTGTCAATCTCTGCGGGCAGCCTTACCTCGAGCATCGTTCACCCCAGGGAGGTATTCAATCCGGCAATTAAGGAGTCTGCCGCTTCGGTGATCTTTGTCCACAATCACCCTTCAGGAGACCCGGAACCCAGTAAAGAAGATATCCAAATAACCAATCGATTATTAGAAGCAGGGAATATTGTCGGCATAAAGGTTTTAGACCATATTATTATAGGAAATAATTGTTTTGTGAGTTTTAAGGACAAAGGGATTATATCCTGAGGGTATAGGAATTTGCATTTTTTATACCACCACGGTTTATGGAAAAGAGCGGTCGTCTTGAGTCTTTCTTTTATCTATCTGTTAGATGTTTTCTTGATCCGCTATGCACGCCTTTTGCCGGCTACCCTTTCCCCAGAAATTTTCTTACCTCTTGGGCGGCAACAAGCCCGGTGTTGTGGGCGCCGGGGACGGAAGAGGGTTGCAATAGCGTTTTCTTCAAAACCGTTGCCTCTCCGGCCCAAAATAGGGAGCCATCAGGTGCTGCGTAAATCTGGCGAGCCTCTTCCACGGGAACAGGCGAGGAACGCAGATATTTCAAATAGGAAAATCCGCCTAAAGCGAAGGGATCATCAATCCATTGCTTGCGATGAAACCCTCTGACGAGGTCGGGTTTTAAATAGGTGCAATCCTTAGAGAAAACCTTGCGCAGATCATTGCAAATTCTGCCCAAGGCTTCTTTATCGCTAAGGCCTCTCATCTTCATATCATCGACCCCATTGAGATAGGCAATCAAGACAGGCGGTTTTTTGTTTTTTCTATCCGTAAAATACTGGTTAAAATAGGTTCTGCCAGCTTCCCTGTTCTTACCCGGATAGTTAATAATGAATACCTCATCAGGCCAAAATTTTTCTACAAATCTGATATGCATCTGACTCACCCCCCCCCATTTGAATTACCTTAAGGGCTTTTCTCTTTTCCTCGCTTAAACCAGGATCAAAAGCCACAAATCCACTTTTAATAAGTCCTACAGAAAAGGTGCAAATGGCCGTCTTTCCATAATAGGTTTTGTAAGAGGCATTTTTATTAGCGACAGCCGGGACTTCGCTATAGCCATGAAAATTGTTCAGGTCTTGCACGGTTACCTCAACACCATCCTTACGATACTTGATATTTCTTACGATTTGATTGAGGCGTATAACCTGATGGCTGCCTTCCGACTTCTCACTGATTTTGGCCGCCATGCGCCCCGGCAACTCGTCAAAACCTTCAAGGATGCGATAATCAAACCATTCCAGGAGCATATCGGGCAACAGATCTGATTGCAATCCTCTGACGCTGAGCTCATCAAGACTACCGGGTAAATGTCCAGAAAGTGCAAGGTTTGCCATATCTTTGGCGTCATCTTCATATTCCTTTTTCTCTATAAAACCCTGGGCCGAGATATCATCGTCATCGTTGTTGTAATATTTTACCTCATTCAAAAGAGGCACCGTCTTCCAGTTCTTTGGATCTTTCAATACCGCTTCCAGATAGGTTACTGCCCCAGAATTCTGTGAATCTTTACCACCTTTCTCCAGGAAAACTCGGCTTTGCAAAAATCGGGGCACCATTTCATAATGTAGTCCACACTCCTCTAAATCCTTCCAAACGGGAAGAACACCACCAAATATTCGAAAGATTGGGAGTTTAGGCAGGTGCAGATGAACGGCGCCCTGTTCAACGGGACCGCCAAAAAGTCCGGTCCGAATGGTTGATATCCTCCCCCCAACCCGACCACTTCCCTCAAGTACCACGGTTGTAAGCGGTTTTCCCGTTGGTGCAGAACCAACGCCAGGAAGGCTGAGTGCCTGAGCTGCCGTAATACCAGCGATTCCAGCGCCTAAAATAAGGCAGTCAACGGGATTGTCCTGACTCGTTCCAATGCCTGGATTGTCAGATTTCACATTTTGGTTTTCTTGCCCTGCAAAAGCCTTCACCCAAGAATTACTGGTGAGGCTCGAAACACTCGATAGGGCAGCCGCACCAACAACACTCCTTTTAAGCAATTCCCTGCGACTTATTGTCATGTTTCATTAACCTCCAAAAATAGGTAGTAATATCTTTTTTAAGGTACAGACCGTTATTATCTCTTGCCACTCCCTTAAAATATATCTAGTTATTTTTCGGTTTATTTGTTGATGCCTCTTTATCCAATCTATCAAGCCACTCGTTTACATACTCTTGCACCGGCCCTGTTACGCCATAGTCGCTCTTTCCGGTGCTCTGAAGCATCACCTTTATGTTTTTTTCATTGATCTGATATCTCATGGAATCTATAAAGTTGCGAACCAATTTCGGATCATTCATTCTCTCAACAAAGGCCCTTTCTACGTGGCAATCAAAACACTTATAATAGTGATTAAAGAGCAGCGACAAAGGCCTGTACATTTCAAAGCTTTGTTTGTACGTAATCATTATTCCATTGGCATAGAGCGCGCCGCCTGGTACTTCAGTTAGTTTAAATCTATCTCCACTTTGATCTCCAACCGCTTCTGTGGCTAAGGTTAAAAAAATACCGGTTATTACCGCATAGGATACCTTCATTATCCTTTTCATCCTGGCGTTCCTCCTCTGTAATTTACCCCAAAAAACTTTCTCGTATTAATGACCTACGGTTCCAGCAATATCATTGCCCAATTTGCTTCTCAGATTGATACGATAAACATAATAGGGTCCTAAGTTTTTAATCACACTGGGGACGCGGGAAGTGACGTCAGGAAGTGAATAGCAAGTAAAGTAGAGATATCCCTGCGGCCCGAACGCAATACTCACCGGCCAGGCAAATTCTTTACCCCTCACGATTGGCTCGATTCTGCCGTGGGAATCAACTTTAACGATAGCGTCATGCTCCTGATCTGTCACATAAACATTTCTTTTGTTATCAATCGTGATCCCATCAGTTGTGGTCATTTCGGTAAATCTTTCCACTCTTTTTGCAAGCAGGCCGTCTTTTTCCAGGCGTTCATTGAGCAAATCGGCCAGGTTAATCCGATACAGCTCTCCCCTATTTGCCGGTCCATAATAGACCACATCGTTTTCCCTATCAAGAGTAATTCCATCAACCCCAATTTGAAGGGGCAAAAAATTATTACGCTTAAAAAGACCTAAAAATTTTGCAAGAAACGATGGTTTAGAACCGCCGGTATTCCGTAAATCTTTAAATGTTTCTATATTACCCAGAAAAGCATTCAGAAGACGGGCATGTTGATGAAGCCCCAGGTCCTTCATCATGGAGTAGATGGCCGTATCGAGGTAAATACCTGCCTTCCACACCTTTTCCTGCTCCAGGTCTTTGTGGTCTCTATAATAGTGCATATAACCTTTATATGGTGACATCGAATAATGACCCTCGAGGAGCCGCCTGGCGTTTTTCATCTCATACCGACGATTCTGGCCCTGGTCAAACTGCAGGACAATCAGAGCAGGCTTGTTTGCCAGAGCGCTTGTATCATCAATAAGAATCGTACCGCCGTTTTCATTGCGGATAATCACCATATCATTCAGAAAAGATCCCTGCGGGGCGATATCGATTGGTAATTCATAGTAGAGAACCTCTTGCTCGTCTTCTTTCGCATCAAGCTTATACGCCATTATTTTCGGGACTCCACCCAAAAAACGAAGCCTTCCGTAGTCCAGAATCCAAAGCCATTTTTTGCTGTCTACTTTAACCGAATGGGTTGATTGAAATTTTTTCTGATATTTGGGATGGGGAAAGGGAACCTTTTTAGTAACGGGAGTTCCTCCTGCATCATTGCCTTCCGTAATAAGTTCTACCACCTGGACAGGATCTTCATCGCCAAGGAGCTCTTCTGGATAATAGAAACCCGCATTGAGAAAAACCCTGGGTCTCCCATTATCACCTTCCGCAACAGCCACATGACCTGCGGGATAATCCAACTTTGCAACAACTTCTACTTCGTCTGGATGAAAGAGAGGGCTCATCTCTTGTGGAGGATTCATTGGATGTGGAGACGGCTTCAACAATCGGTCAGGAACACGTTCGCCTTCTAAAACACGTTCCATCTTTCTAAAATGATAATCCACCAGGAGAACAAAGCTTTCTTCCCCAAGTTCAATTCTGACATCTTCTTTTAATTTTCCAAGTTTTTGCTTGAGATACCGAATGTTTCTTTCGCAATAATCTCTTTCTTTTTCAGGATCAGAAATACCTGAGCCATCTGAAACGGCCCCCGTTCTCTCAATCTCCGCCAAGGCCTTCTCTAAAGCATTCTTATTCGAGGTCAGCCTGTTTACTATGGTATTTAACTTCTTCGCCTCGCCTAAAAACTCCTCTGATACATCAGATTCATCCGGCACCCTTGGTGGCCTGGCCTGGTCTGTAGACCTGGTGATTTCCAAAGAATCCAATGAAGATTTTGCAAATAATAAACTTTGCGCTGTGAATAGCACAATAAGTATTAAAAAAAAGGTGCACGACGGTTCCTCCTGTCATTATTTCATGAAAAACCTTTGTAAAAATATTTTTAAGTCATAATCGAGTAACTCATAAAAACAAAAAGCCTTACTGCAAAAATATCACTCAAACATCTTCGGCAGTAAGGCTGTCTTTCATTCCTGCACATTTGGGTTTTTTAAACCACTTCCGTGTAGGTTTAAAGATCCACTACTTTGCGTCCCCTGATCACTCAGGGTTTGCCTTTATCGAAAGGTATCTTCTGATACATCTGTGAGCGAAACAAAAACCATATCGCGGGAAAAGGAAATTATGAAAGAATTATTTCATTGCCTCTTCATTTTAAACACTTATAGACAAAAAAGCACGAAAATACATAGCTACAGGTAAATGGAAAACCCACACAAGATATCCTATAGCGCAGCAAAAAGCCGCACCCAATTCTCCCTTGAGAAAGCGGGAGATTGCTTCGGAAAAGACCCTCGCAATGACATAGGCTATGCATTTGATGACATTGGTGTGCTGTCATTGCGAGCACATTCGCGCTGCTCAGTGTAAACTCCGCGAAGCAATCTTTCTCTCCTAAACAATCTGTACCTCCTGATAAGGGATAAATAAGGTTGTGAAAAAACTTACAAAAAAAGAAGTTTTTACACGGTAATACTATACTGGCTTTGACGTGACCCGCGTATAAGGGGATTATGTCTTGACAATAACTTTTGATAAGCTTATACTTGTGCTTGCTTTTTAATACTTATCGATTTACACACCTCCACAAAGAGAATTAATCCTTCACAAAATATAACGCATTTTGTTTGTGAATCCGCTATTTACAATCATAAGAATGATTTAATAAGTGGTGTCTACTTATGGACTACGGTCAGGCAAATTTCGAAATTACCGCTAGCGCCCATAGCTCAATTGGATAGAGTCACGGACTACGAATCCGGAGGTTGGAGGTTCAAATCCTCCTGGGCGCGTTTTATCTTTCTGATAGAGCGTTTTTGGTGATTATGGAAGACGTACAGAAGCATGAATATTTCATGAGGCAGGCGATCATAGAAGCGGGAAAGGCCGCCGAAAGAAATGAAGTGCCGGTAGGGGCGGTGATTGTTTATGATGACCGTATCATTGCCCGCGCTCATAATCAGCGTGAAATGCTCAATGACCCTACCGCCCACGCCGAGATGATTGCAATAACACAAGCTGCTGCCTACCTGGAAAACTGGCGTTTAAAGGGAACGGCCCTTTATGTAACCCTGGAACCTTGCGCAATGTGCGCCGGGGCGTTAGTGCAGTCAAGGGTGGATACCCTTGTATACGGAACCGTGGATAAAAAGGCAGGGGCGTGCGTATCCATGATGAATCTTGTGCAGGAGCCCAGGTTTAACCACCGGCTGGAAGTTGTGCAGGGTATTCTTGCTGATGAATGTAAGCATATTTTACAAACATTCTTCTTGGAAAATATACGAACCGGGCGCTTATCAAAAACGTCTTGATATTTTAGCAAAGAAAATGTAGTGCCAAGTCCGTGGGGTTGGCTGAGGGCTGGGAACCAGAGTCTGTGTAAGACACAGACTCAACTAACGCTGCGAGTGACGCAGAAGCCTCTTTCGCTAAAACAACGAACACAGGGATTGCTTGAGTCGTTCTTCCGGTGCAATGACATTACCCGAGCTTTTTATACAGCCTTACACATGGTGTACGTATTTCCGCCCATTTGGTTAAGGGAGTAATAAAAAATTTTGACTGCAAAATTTTTTATATGGAGAGGTGCCAGAGTGGTTGATCGGGACGGTCTCGAAAACCGTTTCTCGCATAACAGCGGGACGTGGGTTCGAATCCCACCCTCTCCGCCAGTAAAAACAGGAAAATTGGGAGATTAAGAGGTTGTGTATGCGGGAATTTTCCATCTTCGCAACCCCTCAACTTCTCATGGAAAGCTAGAGTCTTTGTGAATTTTATGGTACAATTCTGAAATACCGGTATTGGAGAGGTGTCAGAGAGGCCGAATGAGCGCGCTTGGAAAGCGCGTATACCGACAAAATCGGTATCGCGGGTTCGACTCCCGCCCTCTCCGCCAGTTTGTAAAATCGGCCGTGCTAGATGGGGAGCTAGCGGTTCCTTGTAACCTGCAACCCGCTATAGCAGGATCGATCGCTTTTTCGAGGACCCACAGAACATGAGTCTTGTCAATGTAAGGGGTGACGAAGGCCGGATCTCATGCAATAAGAGGTTGTGCGAACCTGGTCAGGTGCGGAAGCAAGCAGCCATAAGCATATATCCTTATGTGCCGTGAGCCAGTCTGGCCTGAGCCTACTGCATGGTCAAACTTATGGGAATGGGAACGAAAAAAAGTGCACGGCCTTTTTGTTCTGTTCACCGATACGAAAGAAGGGGTATTGCTATGAGTTACATGAAAAAGTATAATATTGACGAAGATTTGGTATGAGTACTTATCGAGGTGCAGGCGCATGTCGTATGTTGTATTAGCCCGTCGATATCGTCCTCAAACGTTTGAGGATGTGGTTGGGCAAGAACCTATTGTAACAACACTCCGGAACGCAATCCGCTCCAATAGGGTCGCCCATGCTTACCTGCTTGCGGGACCGCGAGGGGTGGGGAAAACTTCGATGGCACGGATACTGTCAAAGGCGCTAAATTGCAAACATGGGCCTACGGAGACCCCCTGCAATGCCTGCGATATCTGCCGATGCATTTCTGAGGGTAACGATATTGATGTTTTGGAGATCGATGGTGCGTCAAACCGGGGAATCGACGAAGTCCGGAATATCCGGCAAAATGTAAGTTATGCCCCGTCCCGGTCACGGTATAAAATTTACATTATCGACGAAGTGCATATGCTTACCCGTGAGGCGTTTAACGCCCTCCTGAAAACCCTTGAAGAACCGCCATCACACGTCAAGTTCATCTTTGCCACAACGGCGGTGAACCGCCTTCCTGAGACCGTGCAGTCCCGATGCCAGAGGTTTGATTTCAGGAATATTTCGATTCAGGATATTGAAAAGCGGCTGTCATACATTTGCAGGACTGAAGGAGTTCAGGTTGAAGACGCAGCCATTCATACGATAGCACGGTATGCCCGGGGCGGACTGCGGGACTCTCAATCGGTTTTGGATCAAGTTCTCTCATTTTGCAAGGATCGTATATCTTCGGAAGATATAAACTTTGTCTTGGGCTGCATCGATGAAGATAAGATACTTGGTTTGTTTGATAGTTTTGTCAAACAGGATACCGCTTCTGCTTTGAGACTGGTCAATGAGATTTTAAGTGAAGGAAAGACGTCCGGAGAATGTATCGATCAGGTGTTGTCGTGCGTGAGGGAGCTTCTGATCTTTTCTTCGTGCGGACAGGAGGCGAAGTGGATTGAGTTCAACGCATCGTTGATACAAAAATATGGGAATTCCTTTAACCGGGACACCCTGATGTACATGGTGCAAATATTTTCAGATGCGAGGATGCGCACAACCGATTCTCTCTTGCAGCGTCTTTTGCTGGAGATGGCCGTGATCAAGGTATGCCGTATGGAGTCGGTGGGTTCGTTATATGATATTGTAGAAAGAGTCGCAGCCATAGAAGACCGGTTTGTAGACATCAGCTGCGAGCCAGTTAAGAAAAAAGAAGAAAGTATATCATCCCAGGCACCTATTTCCCGGCAGGTGGTTTCTGAGCCGGCCATAGAAAAATATAGCACGCAGCCGACAACCAGCAATGACTATGAAAACGGAGAAGGCGTGCATGATAAAAAAAGTGTTTGGGAAAAAATTCTTCTGTCGATCCAGAGTAAGAAAAAGTCAACCTGGGCACTTTTAAGGGAAGGGCAGTTAATTGAGTTCAAGGATGGAGAAATTACGATTGAATTTCCCGGCAAGTGTTCCTTTCATAAGGAGAAACTTGATCGAATTGAAGAAAAAAAGTTGATCGAGCAATGCGCCCAGGAAGTAATGCAGGACAACGTGAGACTAAAGCTGGTAGTATCAAAAAACGGCAACCCTGAAAAAAGTAAAACAACCGTATCCCCAGTGAGGAATTCTTCTGACCGGCAGCCAGTTGATGTGCAACATTCTGAACCGGCGGTTCAAAAGACCCTGGATCTTTTTGGTGGCCATGTCGTTAAGGTAAATAAAGGAGGTTAACGCGATGAAAGGGTTTGGCAATATTGCGGAAATGATGAAACAGGCGCAGAAGCAGGCGCAAAAGATGCAAAAACAGATGGAAGAGGTTCAAAATGATTTAAAGGAACGTGTCATAGAAGCCACCTCCGGCGGCGGAATGGTTACGGTGCACATGAATGGAAAGCAGGAAATACTCTCTCTTAAAATTGATCCGGAGGTCGTGGATCCACAGGATGTCCAGATGCTTGAAGATCTTATCCTTTCGGCGGTTTCTCAGGCGCTTAAGAAATCGCAGGAGTTGTACCAGTCCGAGATGGGAAAGCTTACTGGCGGGTTAAATATACCCGGAATGCAGGGGCTTTTGGGAGGCATGTAACAGATAAGTTTGTTTTCAGGGGTTTTTTTATTGTGAACGCGTATCCACAATCCGTAATAAAGCTTATCAGTGAATTTGGCAAGATGCCAGGCATCGGGCAGAAAACCGCAGAGCGTCTTGCATGTTATATCCTGAAACTGGCAACAGAGGAGGCTATGCGGCTTGCTTATGCCATCCGTGACGTGAAAAAGCTGGTTAAAACATGCTCGATCTGTTTCAATGTTTCCGAAAATGATCCGTGTCATATCTGCAGCGATCCTTCGAGGGACAGCTCCACGATTTGCGTGGTTGAGCAACTTGCAGACTTTCTAACGATAGAAAAGACGGGAAAATATCGCGGCCTCTACCATGTGCTCCAGGGGCATATTTCTCCGCTGGAAGGCATTCATCCGGAGTCCTTGACCATTGAAAGGCTTTTGCAAAGGGTAAATGCTGACCATATCAAGGAAGTACTTCTGGCGACAAACTTAAATATGGAAGGTGATGCGACTGCGCTGTATATTCACAGACAACTGTCACCCTCAGGGGTAAAGATAACAAGGCTTGCGCGTGGATTGCCCACAGGAAGTTATCTTGAATATGCGAGTACCGCGATCGTTGCTGATGCCATTAATGGCAGGAATGAGATGGCAGGAGTTTAAAGTCAATTTTTACGGAAGGTGATGTTTCATGAAAATGCAATCAGCCTTATTGCCGCAGCTTCAGCAAAAACTGAAGCTATCTCCCCAAATTATCCAATCGATTGAAATTCTCCAATTGCCGTTAATGGCGCTTGTTGAACATATACAACAAGAGCTGGTGGATAATCCTGTCCTTGAAGAGGTGGTTGACGAAAAGAAAGATGAAAATCTTAAGGAATCGGCTGATGCTGCGCAAACGACCGGAGAGAACGAAAAGGGGAATGAAATCGACAGGCTGGGTGAGATTACTGAAGACTGGCGTGAGTTCTACTCACAAACAACGGTACGGCGAAATACCGGCTCAGAGGAACGTGATCAGAAGCAGGAAGCATTAGAAAACACGGCTGCCAAGCCTATGTCGCTTCAGGATTATCTCATGGGACAGTTGTCATTAATTGATGTCCCAGGTAATCTTACTGAAGCTTGTGAAAACATCATTTATTCAATAGACAAATCCGGATATTTAGCAAGTCCCCTGGAAGAAATTCTGCAGTCGCTTGAAAAACCCCTTCTTCTGGAAGAGGTCAAGGAGGCATTGGGGATTGTGCAGGCATTGGAGCCTCCTGGTGTTGGGGCAAGAAATCTGCAGGAGTGTTTAATGCTGCAACTTGACAAGCGGGATCCAAACTACCAACTGACAAAGGAACTGCTCCTGAATCATTTAGAATCCATTGAAATGAAGAAATATCCTGTCATCGCAAAAAAAACCGGCTACAGCCTTGAGGTAATAAAGAGACAGGTGGAGTTTATCCGCACCTTAAATCCAAAGCCCGGCTCTCTTTTCTGTGATGAAACTATCCCGTATGTAGTTCCTGAGGTTAAAGTAGAATACATTGACGGAAAATACGAGGTATTCCTGATAGACAATACCAATGTACCTCAGTTGCATATCAGCTCTTTTTACAAAAAATTTCTCAGTGAGTCCGGTACCGACACCTCGACGCGTCAGTATATTCAAAAAAAAAATCGAATCCGCGAAATGGCTTATTGATGCCATCGAACAAAGACGGGGCACTTTATATAAGGTAGCGTGCAAGATTGTGGAATTACAAAAGGAGTTTCTTGATGAGGGGATCCACCGGCTGCGAACCCTCAAGATGCAGGATATTGCAGATATTGTCAAAGTACACGTCTCGACGGTAAGCCGTGCCATTGCACACAAATATATTCAAACCCCGCAGGGCATATTTGAAATAAAATTTTTCTTTACCGGGGGCTTTCAAAACGTAGATGGATCGATGGAATCATGGGAGGCTATACGACAAAAACTTGCCGAAATTGTTGCAAAAGAAAATAAGGCAAATCCCCTGAGCGATGAAGAAGTTGCCGAAAAATTGCATACGTCCGGCATAGCTATTGCGCGAAGAACTGTCACAAAATACCGACGCATTATGAAGATACCGTCCTCAAGACAGAGAAAGGAGTATTAAGTGCAAAAATACAAAATCTTTGTACAAGGCATTATCCTTTTCATGGTCAGCGTATCATTGCTTGGGTTTTTGGCAAGCTGCTACACCACAGATACATACCACAACAAAAGGCACATGGATAACATAAAAAAAAGACATTGACTCAACACACAGGGACGTCGATCATGTATTGGGCTTGGATGAGCCTTCTAACCTCGTTGAAGAAAAATAACATGCCGATGGAAAAAAGAGCGAGTCGTTGAACTGGAGAGATGTTTTCTCATCGGAGCGCCCGCAGGGGTGTGTCTGTAATGGTATTTTGGTCGTAAAGGTCTTTAACGCTCTAAAAGCAAGAGATTCTGAAGTAAGCTTGTCCTGATGAAGGCCAGATTCAGAATAACAAAATGATGTTCCTTGCTATTCCCGGACAGACTGCCTAGCTAAAACTCCACTTGGCCATTTCTATGATATCTGATATTCGTTTCCCGCCTTCCAGGACCACGGTAGGCTCAAAGCCGCAATGCATCATGCAGTTTTCACAACGCGGGTCATTGCCTTCCTGATATTTCGCCCAGTCCGTGTGTTTCATGCATTCATCAAAGGTTTTGTAATGGGTATCAGTAATAAGGTAGCACGGGCTCTTCCATCCTAAATAGTTCCTGGTTGGATTTCCCCATGGTGTGCATCTGAGCGACCTTTCACCTTTCAGAAATTTTAAATACAAGGGAGAGTTGAGTATCTTGTATTTTTTAGAGATTCCATAGATAAACCCGAATCGTTCCTGTATCTCATTCCGGCAAAGAAATACTTCGTTGTCGTTGTGCTCAAAACTAAATCCCGGAGAGACTAACATGCCGTCCACGCCCAATCCTTCGAGAAACGCGAACAGTTCTTCGATTTCATCCTCGCCGGTATTTTTAAATATCGTGGTATTGGTGCAGACTTTAAATCCGGCCCGCTTCGCTTCCTTGATCCCCTTGACTGCACGTTCAAAGACCCCTTTCCCGGCAATGGCATCGTGGGTGGCGGCAAGCCCGTCGATATGCACGTTAAGGTTAAAGTACTTGCTGGGTTTTAGTCTTTTTATCGTCTCCGCAAGCAAGATTCCATTCGTGCACAAATAGACGTGCCTTTTTTTATCAACAATAGCGCTGATAATTTTATCAATCTCCGGGTGCATCAGGGGTTCACCGCCGGTAACGGTAACTACGGGGGCGGGACACTCGTCCACAGCCTGAATACACTCCTGCACGCTTAACATCTCCCGCATCGTTTCTTTATATTCGCGGATTCGACCACAGCCTTCGCAGGCAAGATTGCAGAGGTGGGTAATCTCCAGCATTAACACCAGCGGGAATCTTTCCCTGGAGGAAAACTTGTTCTTAAGCACGTATTTTGTCAAAGAAGAACTCAGTGATAATGACACCCTCATAATAGGCATCGCTCCGTTTTTATGAATAGTAGGAAATATTAATATAACTAGCAGTTTACCATATGCTTGTCAAATGCTATATCAATTATATGATACTGTCAAGCATTATTTGTCGTGCAATTTCTGGATAGTGTTAAATACTTTTTCATAATTGTATTGAAAATTTTTACTAAATTTGATTCCATTTACTTGTTATTTATTGAAGAGGAAGATTTATGATAGCGGTATTTTTTGCATTACGTCAGGAATTGGCGTCCCTGAAACCACACATCAATATCTTAAAGAAGATCAGGCATGCCCACGCTATCTTTTACCAGGCAGAGTTTTGCGGTTTCCCGATAACGCTGGTTCAGGCAGGAGTAGGGAAAAATGTATCAGAAATCATCCATCAATTATCAAAAAATTTCAGCATACAGTTTATGATTTCTTCTGGTTTTGCCGGTAGTGTAAACCCCCTGGTTGGTGTTGGTGATCTGGTCATAGGAAAACACGTTTTCTCGTCTCTGCAGGAAATCTCGGAAGAAAGGGTCTGCATCGGTTCCGCCTTGCCCTGTGATGCCTCGGCTGTGGAACTCGCGGTTAAAATAAGCAGCATCGACTCCCTGAAATTCCATTGCGGAGACGTCTTGTCCGTCGACAAAATAATCCGTCAGTCTTCCCTTAAAAAGCATATTGGGAAACAAACTTCTGCAATTGCTGTTGACATGGAATCGTTTGCCATAGCGGAACGGGCACATGCCATGGGAGTCCCTTTCATTGTTGTGCGTGCAATCTCGGATGGGGTGGATGAGGATATGGAAATCGGAGAAAATATGGTAACCAAAGGGGGCGGGGTGAATATTTCTGCCACGGCGCGATATCTGATCAATAAACCTCACCGCATTCCTTACCTGAATCGCCTTCGCAAGCAGACCAGGCTGGCAACAAACACCCTGTCTGCATTCTTTCCAAATTTTATTACACAAATCTATAATTCTTTGCTAGCATAATGCATTTGAGAGGTAATCCATGACGGGCAAAACAATTGGAATTGTGATGGGCAGTGATTCAGATCTCACTACGATGAAAGAGGCCATTAGCGTACTCAAGGAATTCGGGGTGAGCTTCGATGTGAATGTCATATCCGCCCACCGGTCGCCGGAAAGGGCACACGCTTATGCGGTCGAAGCGGAAAAGCAGTACGATGTAATTATTGCTGGCGCTGGGGGCGCTGCGCATCTGGCCGGCGTTATCGCGAGCCTTACCCCCATTCCTGTTATTGGTGTGCCCATGCTGACATCAGGACTGGGTGGATTAGACTCGCTCCTCTCCATGGTGCAAATGCCATCGGGCATTCCGGTACCAACCATGGGAATTGGGAGATCAGGAGCCGTCAATGCTGCGATATTGGCAATACAGATCGTAAGCGTGTCAGATCCAAAATTGAGACAAAAACTTACCGTCTATAAAAAAAAAGCTGGCAGATGAGGTTGCACAAAAAGACAGGGCCGTGAGGACGGAATTTGGATTATAGTATTACCGTGCGAAAACCTCTTTCCCCATTTTCATGAGGACATGTTTTTGTAAGTTTTTTCACAACCCTATTTATCCCTTATCAGGAGGTACAGATTGTTTATGGGAGAAAGATTGCTTCGCGGAGTTTACACGGAGCAACGCGAATGTGCTTGCAAGGACAACACACCATAGGGTATCAAAGCATAGCCTGTGTCATTGCGGGGGTCTTTTCCGAAGCAATCTATCGCTTTCTTAAAGAGAAATTGGTTGCGGCTTTACGGTGCTATGATAGATGGCGTTTTTGTGACGAAAACGACCGGCTTTTGTACAAGAGAAAAACGGGTAACGATAACATCAGGATCCAAAATTACGCAAGGGAGGCGAAATGCCATTACCAACCATAGAATGGGAAGGAGATATGAAGGGTCGCATCCGGCTGATCGACCAGACATTACTGCCCACCGAATTAAAGTTTGTTTATTGTGAAGACATGAAAAGCATCTGGCATGCTATCAAAACGCTTATGGTGAGAGGCGCACCGGCAATTGGCATTGCAGGTGCCATGGGCGTAGTCCTGGGCATAAAAGATATTCAGGCGAAGAGTACAGATGCATTCCTGAAAGAGCTCAAGCAGGTGACCGCCTATCTGGGGACATCCCGGCCCACGGCGGTCAATCTTTTCTGGGGACTTGCCCGCATGGAGCGCATTGCACAGGAAAATAAGGGTAAATCGGTTCCGGAAATAAAAGAGGTGCTTCTTCAGGAAGCGCTCAAGATACAAAACGAGGACAAGATTATTTGCAGGAAAATCGGCGAAAATGGAGTTGGTCTTATCAAAGACGGCAGCGGTATTTTAACCCACTGTAATGCGGGCGGGTTAGCCACGGCGGATTATGGAACTGCGCTGGCTGTCCTTTTTAAAGCAAAGGAACAAGGCAAGCGTATTACGGTATTTGCAGATGAAACACGCCCCCTGCTGCAGGGTGCAAGACTAACGGCATGGGAACTGGTTCACGCAGGAATCGATGTTACCTTGATTTGTGACAACATGGCGGGACACGTTATGAAGTTGGGAAAGGTACAGTGCGTGATTGTGGGCGCCGACCGGATCGCAGCCAATGGTGACACGGCAAATAAGATTGGCACGTACAGCGTGTCCATTCTGGCAAAGGAGCATAAAATTCCCTTTTATGTAGCAGCGCCGGTTTCGACCTTCGATTTCAACATAAAATCTGGAGTTGAGATTCCTATCGAAGAGCGTTCTGCGGAAGAGATTACGAATGGATTTGGCAAACAAACTGCGCCCGACGGCGTGAAGGTCTTTAATCCTGCTTTTGATGTTACTCCGGCACGCAATATTACCGCTATTATTACTGAAAAGGGGGTAATTCATAACCCTTCTCATGAGAATATACAACGTCTCCTGGGGACATTAAATTAAGCCTTCGTCGACTACACCCCCTGTTTCCCCCCGTTTACGGGGGGATTATGGGGGGTAATTGAAATTCCTGTACATGTTCATTGAATTAGACCTTCAACGACGTATAATACAAATTTACCCGACGGGAGTATGCCCCCTTCACTCCCGGCAGCAGCGGGACAGTTGTTTGTCCCCCGCTGGCGGGGGATTAAGGGGGTGGAAAGTTCCGTTTGAAATTCTTATGCATAAATGTTGTTTGCAATTATTATGAATTACCTTATTTCATTCTTATTCTTAGGAAGTCACATGAAAAGCAAAGAAAGTTGTCGGTGTGATGAACGGAAGGACTCTTTGTCCATCCGTCGTTATATGCTGTCGCTCTTTTTGAGCAGTATTTCGTTCCCTTTTCTTTTTGGCTGTGGATCTGACCGGGTAAACATTGAATTTCAAAGCTCAAGGGATATTGATATTGATGATGAGAAAACAGATCCTGATAAATTGAATAGAGAACTTGAATACGACATGAAAGAAGTAGAAAAACAGCGCTTACAAAAACAGCGTGCAGCAGAAGCCAAAGCAAAGGAGAAGGCAAAGGCGGAGGCGGAACGCAAGGCGGAGCGGCAGCAGGACGAGCAGGAGCCGGAAGAAGCGACACAAGCAACAGAGGCGGAGCCTTCAATCTCACAACCATAAATTGTGCTTTTTTTTAAGGAGAGTACCATGTTGGGAAAAAAAATGATTCGGGTGTTTCTTTTGATCATTGCAGGTTTGCTGATAGTATACAGTTATGGCTATTATAAAAAGCACACGACCGTATCTCTGCTTAATGAAAAGATCAAAATGGGAAAATATAGAGATGCCCTGGCCTCTGTCCAGAAATTACAGGAATCTCCGATCAATCGCGTCGTATCGAAACTGGAGAAGGAAGATCCGGTGATTGCTTATAATAAAGGCGTAGTGTATGCCCTTATGGAAAACAAGAAAAAGGCAAGCGCCGAGTTTCGAAAGGCCATGGAAACGAACGACCCTTTATTAAAGGCACCGGCAATTTACAATACGGCAAACCTCATCGCAACCGATATGGATTTTTCTACTGCCGCCATGCAATATACCGAGGTATTGAAGATTGATCCTAACGATTTCCAGGCAAAAAAAAAACTTAGAACGGATGAGAATAGGCGAACAGCAGTTTAATACGATGTTTAGCCTGAACAACAGGAGCGGGAAGACAGGATTGAGGCATTAAAACTCCTGCCCTGGGGCACAAAATACAAGTATAGCGGAGAACAAAAAATCAGGTGGTAAGTTCTTGCTGAGGGCATGAAAATCATGGAGCATCCTGGCGGTAACCAGGCACAGAAATAATAGGGATCGGAAGCCAGAGGTCAGAGTCCGGAAACCTGACTCCTGGCCTCCGATACCTGATTCCTTGAAAACAAAAAGATGACAAGACACACTATTTTTTAACATGTTATTTTTCCACTACGAAGATTATAGAATCATTATTTATGCCCTCGCCGGTCTGATTTTCCTCCTCTATCTATTCCTCTGTCGGAGAAAATATGCCTGGTTAAGGGCTTTTGGACAACAAAGTCTCATTTCCCGGTTCAGCAGAATTCCCACCCTATACCGAAACCTCTTAAAAGGCGCCTGTATGAGCGCCGCGTGTTGCGCCCTGGGGTTAGTTGTCTTGCAACCGAAGTGGCAGACAAGCCGGGATCACTACGAAAAAGAGGGATTGGAGATCGTCTTTGTGCTCGACGTCTCCATCAGTATGCTCGCTGAAGATGTAAAACCCAACCGATTACAGCGGGCAAAGATGGAGATCTCTCATCTTGTGCACCAATTGGAAGGAGACTGTGTCGGTTTAATCGTATTTGCCGCCCGCGCCTTTTCTCTTCTTCCTTACCCAACCAACGACTACGAAAGAGTCTTTCTCCGCGTTCTGAATATGATCAACGAAAATTACGTACGCTTTGTGCCTTACGGAACAAACATCGGCAATGCCTTCATCCTGGCAATGAATAGCTTTAGCACGGAAAACGCTAAGAAGGTCATGATCCTCCTCACCGACGGTGAAGAGCAAATCATCACCCGCAGCCAGGTAGCTGAGGCCGTAAAGTTGCTGTTGGAGAGGAGAGATATCGCTATTTACGTAGTTGGAATCGGAGATACCAAGGATGCCTCACCCATACCCAAAAGAGACCGCGAAGGGAACATATCAGGATATGAAATCACAGAAGAAGGGGAAACAATTTATACCAAGCCTAACCCGGTATTTTTACGGGAGATTGCAGAGACGGTAGGCGGAACCTATCAGCACGATGCTACGGGTAACGAACTCAGGCATATCTTCGAACAGGTACTTGAGAAACACAAGAATATCGTGGGGATTAAGAAGAAAACAATTATTAAAGACGTGTATCAGTATTTTGTAGGCGGTGCACTCGCATTGCTTGCACTCTATTTTATTTTATGACTTCCGGCATAACGATTGAGCCTCTTGAAAAAGACAGCGCCGCTCCCTCCTTCCTTTCGGTAGACAAATGTGGTAGTTTTGTGCGAGGGATATCAGCAGGCTGTCCGAGAATGTGGCATTCCGATTTTCTTCATTTAGCCAGAAAAAATAGGGTAAATCGGTTGCGATGGTGAAATTGAATGATATAATAAGGCGAAATGAAATCTTCAGAGCAAAACCACACGGAGCAGTTAAAACTTTTCATTGAGCCGATCCTTTTACCGAGCAAACCAACCGTATCATTCTTTTCCTTACCAGAAGATACCCAGCCAAGGAGAATCAATCATATGGCTAAATTTAAGCCGTTTCATGAATTCCAGAAACCCCTGATAGGATTTACCCCTGAAGCGTTTTTAGATTATGTCGAAACGGTAATACCGAAAGACCATCTGTGCAGAGTAGTCAAAGAGGTCGTATTCTCGTTAGATACAGAAGCGATAGAGGCGAAATATTCTTTTTT
>AYTS01000140.1 GCA_002009475.1 Candidatus Brocadia carolinensis
ATTCCTGGCAGTCCGGCCAATGGTCTGTATTAACGAAGTCTCAGAACGCAGAAACCCTTCTTTGTCCGCATCGAGGATCGCTACCAGCGAGACCTCCGGTAAATCAAGTCCCTCCCGCAGGAGGTTGACACCTACCAGGACGTCGAATTTTCCCAGCCTCAAGTCACGCAATATGGTCACCCTTTCAATTGCGTTAATCTCAGAATGGATGTACATGCCGTTGAGTCCCTCTTCCTTGATATACTCGCTCAGGTCTTCGGCGAGCCGCTTCGTCAACGTCGTGACCAGTACCCGCTCTCTTTTCTGTGCCCGTTTCTTAATTTGCTTCAGGAGATCTGCCACCTGAGTTTTAGCAGGTTTCACGTAGATTGTCGGATCAACAAGGCCTGTCGGACGGATAATCTGCTCAACCACCCCGCCCTTGCATTTTTTAACCTCATAGGGACCCGGTGTTGCCGAAACAAACATGATTTGATGTATCCTCTTTTCCCATTCATCGAATTGTAAGGGGCGATTATCCAGTGCTGATGGCAGGCGGAAACCGTATTCGATCAGCGTTTCCTTGCGTGCCCGGTCACCATGGTACATGCCGGCAATCTGGGGAATGGAGACATGGGATTCATCAACAATAAGGAAAAATTCTTTGGGGAAATAATCGAATAGGGTGTAGGGTGTCTCGCCGGGCACACGGCCGCTGAGATGCCTCGAATAGTTTTCGATGCCATGACAATACCCAACCTCCAGGAGCATCTCCATGTCGTACCGTGTCCGCGCTTCCAGGCGTTGAGCCTGGAGAAGCTTTTCGTTTGAACGGAGTTCTTTCAGCCGGTTATTCAATTCGTCTTCGATGGACTTAACGACCCCGCCAATCTTCCCTTCCGGCATAACAAAGTGTTTTGCGGGATAAACGGATATTTCTCTTACCTCCTGCACGGTATTCCCGGTTGTTGGGTTGATTATGGTTATCCTGTCGACCTCGTCCCCGAATAGTTCTATGCGATAAGCAAACTCCTCATAGGCAGGAAATACCTCTACCACATCCCCGCGTACCCGCAGCATGCCACGCACAAACTGTATATCGTTCCGTTCGTACTGGATGTTGACGAGTTTCCTCAGAAGTAAATTTCGCTCTATCGAATCACCCTTACAAAGGTGTACATACATTTCCTGATACTCTTCGGGTGAACCCAACCCATAGATACAGGAAACACTGGCAACAATGATGACGTCTTTCCGTGACATGAGATTACTGGTAGCAGCCAGACGAAGTCGGTCGATTTCCTGGTTGATAGTTGCTTCTTTCTCGATGTAGATGTCCCGCTGAGGGATATACGCCTCGGGTTGGTAGTAGTCGTAATAACTGACAAAATATCCTACGGCGTTTTCCGGGAAGAAACTCTTGAATTCACTGTAAAGCTGTGCAGCAAGCGTCTTGTTATGGGTCATCACCAGCGTAGGTTTTTCCAGGGCTGCAATAACGTTCGCCATGGTAAAGGTCTTGCCGGAACCTGTAACGCCCAACAAGGTCTGATACCGGGTGTTTTTCTGGTAACCTTCCACGAGTTGTTGTATGGCACGAGGCTGATCGCCTTCTGGTTTAAAAGGGGATACCAATTTAAAAATAGACATTTTTGCTTTCGACTCCTATTTGATTGGAAATGATGAAATGCCTGTGTCTGTATCTGTAATGTCCGCAGGAAACTTTTCTCTGTTTCCCTTCAGTTGCGGCATAAGCAACAAATTTTTCGTCTGCCAGTTTTGCCATGAAATGGTTCCTTTGGTTAGCGATTCCAACAGATTTTTCTGAATGAACCGCAGCAGTTTTTCCTCTATCTTGAGGTTAAGGAATTTCAATTACCCCATAGTCCCCCCCGTAAACCTGGGGGGGAAACGAAGGGAGGGTATGTCGCCGAAG
>AYTS01000141.1 GCA_002009475.1 Candidatus Brocadia carolinensis
TCTGTCCATATACTTCGTGCGGTACCCAGTGAGTGATAATTTCTACGGCCTTTACCTCTTTGGTCATCAGGTTGGCTACTACACCCATGGTTCCACAACTAATTAATGCCGATGCCAACGTCACTTTCCAAAATTTACCCATAACCCTCTCCTTTCTCCAACGTTATTGTAATGCAACGCTATCAACGATCAGCTATTCAATAATTTTGCTCTGAAACAAGGTTTTATGTAAGCATACGAATCACCTCACTTTCTTGACAAGTTTTTACACAGCCACAAATATTTCCGCATAATAGAAGGAGAGATTTAAGAGTTGAGATGCGTTTTGCATCGAAAACAATAAACACCTCTGTTACATTAATTTCATCTCATCCTGTCCTTTTAAAAACAAATCATATGCCAGTATCTTTAAACCCACTCCAACAATTGTGGCAGCAATAGGTTGTAACTTATGAGCAACCGGTAAATATACTTACGAAATTTTAAGAAATAACGAAATTTAGTTTTTGCTCACGATATTTCGTGACGAAAAGGGATCGTCTTGAGCATGGAAAATGCTTGGTACTGTTACGTCGAATAAGGTGGGTTAACCGGTGTGAAAGTGTCACAAAGAAAATGCATATTTTTTATTGACTCCAAAAAAAATATTGTGCTATAGGTGTTATAGTATCTTGCAAAAAATTGTAGCGTCGATCCCCTGTGATCGGCTTTAGGCGGGGGATAAACCGCCCGCGTTACACATCCCGACCCATTCGGATTAGGCAATTTATCGGTCATTTTTAAGAGAAGGAGGATGGTTATGATACGGTACGCTGTAAGCTGTCTTACCCTCATAGTAGTACCCTTTTCCGTAACCCTTGCCGCTGCAACCAAAGATATGCCGGCAGCGATTGTTTGGGGAAAAAGCCTTGACGAGGCCGTTGCAAAAGCAAAAGCCACGCATAAGAATATCTTGCTGGACTTCTTTGTGCCTACCTGAACAGGCTGCAAAACCCTGGGTACCGTGACGTACCCTGACGCGGCAGTAATAGACTTCATCAATAAAAATTTCATTCCTTTACAAATCAATGTGCAGAGCGGCTCTGATCTTCCCGGGAAATATCGGGTATTTTGGACCCCCACCCTTCTTGTCCTGGATCCCCTGGGCACCGAATATTACCGCTTCAATGGATTTTTGCCTCCCGACGAATTCCTGGCACAATTACACTTTGGGTTAGGTTTCATGGCGCTGGAAAGGCAGGATTACAAGGCGGCCAGTACGCTGCTGAAATTGACGGTTGATCGGTATCCCAGGAGTGATATTGCCCCGGAAGCGCAATATTGGTATGGGGTTTCAGAATACAAAAGCACCCACAAGGTAGATGCATTATTACAGGCGTGGAGAAAAATCAAGAAAGATTATGCGCGCAGTATCTGGGCAAAGAAAGTATCCTTTGTAAAGGATTGATTATTTACGTTTCATTCCAGTCGATCAGCCGGGGAATCTTTGCAGGCGGCGTATAACGGACAAGATCGGCCAGGAGCACTTCGGGGTCGTGAGACGTTATGATCAAACGGCGGTGTTTTTCCTGAATAAAACGTTCCTGTAATACCTGATGGATAAAGTCCAGCAGTAAATCAAAATAACCGTCTACATTCAGTAATCCAATGGGCTTTGCATGGAGCCCCAGTTGTGCCCAGGTGAGTATCTCGAAGAGCTCGTCAAATGTGCCAAAACCGCCAGGCATTGCAATAAAGGCATCGGATAATTCTGCCATCATTGCCTTTCGCTCATGCATGCTTGATACCCTATGGAGCTCCGTCAGCCCGGAGTGGGCAAACTCTTTCAAGGCGAGGGCGTGAGGAATGATGCCAATGACGTTGCCCTTCTCCCGTAAAACAGCGTCTGCGATAACCCCCCATCAAACCAATACTTCCCCCGCCATAGACAAGCCCAATCCCACGTGAAACCATGGTCTTGCCAAGTTGTTGTGCTGTCGCTGTATACACTGGCCGCGCACCGCGTTTGGAACCGCAAAACACACAGATGCGTTTTATGGAAGTATTGTCAGACATCTGTCTTTTATATTTTTACACCAGACTTATATAAGGTGTTCAGGATGTTCATGGCAAGTTCCATTGCCTGAGTTTTTGAAAGGACCAATTCATAGTTTTCCGTGTCTTTTTCACCCTCCACAACAATTTCAATACCCTCCGTCCTTGCTACAACAACAATTTTTTTCTTTTCGTCCATGTTGGTCATCCTTTCTTCATAAATATTTTTGCTGAATTTTGCCCTTAACAATCTCCATCTTTAAGTGGGCAATGGAACCACTCGGATCCAGATCCTTCGGGCATACCTCCTGGCAGTTGAAGACCGTGTGACAGCGCCATACCCCGTGTTCGTCGTTTACCATCGCCAGGCGCTCCTCCCGTGCACCATCCCGCGTATCCGATACGAACCGGTCTGCCGTAAGGAAAGCCATGGGGCCGAGATATTTTTCGTGCGATGCCGTGACCGGACACGAGGAATGACAGCAGGCGCAGAGGATGCAATCAACGAGGACGTCCATTTTCTCCCGTTCTTCCAGCCGCTGCAACTGTTCTCCTTGTGCGGGAGACGGTTTGCCGGGCATCAGGTATGGCTTCATTTGCTCATACTTTTCCCAAAAAGATTTCATGTCAACAACAAGGTCTTTCACAACCGGCATGTGGGAGAGGGGACGAACGGTAATGGTCTTTGTTTTGAGTTTCAGAACCGGGGTATTGCAGGCAAGGCGGTACTTTCCGTTAATATGCATAGCACAGGAACCGCAGATGGCCGCCCGGCAGGATGACCGGAAGGCAAGAGAATCATCCAATCGCTGCTGAATATAGTAAAGCCCCTCTAATACCGTCAGGTCTTTCCGGGTAAAAGGGATTTCATATTCCTGAAAGTACGGCTTCGTATCGTGTTCCGGATGAAACCGGAAAATACGGAAAAAAATCGTGTCTTCTTGTTGCATGGTATCACTCAAATAAGGCATTTACAAAGGCATCGGGGTCGAATTTTTCTATATCATCCGCTTTTTCACCAAGCCCGACGTATTTTACGGGGATGTTTATTTCATTACGCATCCCAAGCACAAAACCACCCTTTGCCGTACCGTCCAGTTTTGCCAAAAATATCCCGGTAACGTCTACCGCCTGCTTAAACATCTTTGCCTGGGAAAGGGCATTTTGCCCTGTCGTGGCATCAAGTACCATGAGGACTTCGTGCGGCGCACCGGGAATCCTTTTGGAGATAACCCGTTTGATCTTACTCAGTTCGTTCATGAGGTTTTCGTGGGTGTGAAGACGCCCGGCAGTGTCCACAATCACCACATCGATGCCCCTTGCAATACTCGCTTCCAGGGCATCATACGCCACGGCAGCAGGATCGGAACCGGCCTGATGTTTTACAATCTCCGCCCCAATGCGTTTGCTCCAGATGTCCAGTTGCTCCACAGCGGCAGCCCTGAAGGTATCGCTTGCTGCAACCATAACCTTCTTGCCGTCCTGAATGAAAGTGTTTGCGAGTTTTGCGATGGCAGTGGTCTTCCCTACCCCATTTACCCCGACGACCATAATGACCGTTGGGGAAGTCGGGGAATAATTGACAACGGCTGGAAGAGACCGCAGGCTTTCTTTGAGTTTCTCTTTTATAAAATCATGTATCTGCGAGGTCTCTGTTATGTTTTTTGATTTCCATGCCTCACGTATTTCATGCACCAATTTTTGAACTGACTTTGCGCCAATGTCTGCACCAATCAGGATATCCTCTAATTCCTCAAGCACGGATTCATCGATCTTTTTTCTAAAGGAGAAGAGGCCTTTTAGACGGGACCAAAAACGAGTCCGGGTTTTCTCCAGCCCTTTTTTGAGCTTTTCTGTTGAAAGGGGAATTTCTTCTCTTATTACCACCGGCTCTTCGCCCAGAACGATTTCAGGCAACGGAGCAACCAATTCTTCGGGAGTTAGCAGGGTCTGGCTTTCCGCTTCACCTGTGTCTGCCGGCGTTTCCACGACAACAGCGGTTAATTCTTCCGTGGTTGCAGAGATCTCCCTTTCACCAACTGCTGTTCCGGTTTCTGGCGAAATAGGAACAAGCCTTATCGTCTCGCCTTCAACAATGACTTTTTTGGGCGGCTCAAAGGTAAACGTCTTGACTCTGATCCAGAAACTGCCGCGGGTTTTTCCTGAACTATCGGCGTTTCCCCCCGCAACGGCAGGCTTCGGTGTTACTCCCTTTTTTTCTTCTACGGTGCTTTTCGCTTTTCTTGATGGCTGTTCCATCAGCTTATTACCTCCATTGTATATTTACCGGGAAGGACATCTTTGTCTCAGTTTGCTAACAAGGTCACCCGGTATGGTTACTTTGGCGATAGGACAGTTTACCCGTCTTTCACCATGAAAATCCGAGCCGCCGGTTATCGCAAGGTTATACTTCTTTGCAATCTTCAGATACTTACTGACGGCCTGTGGCGTATGAGACGGATAATATATCTCTATCCCCTGCAAACCCCATTTTACCAAATCTTCGATAATGTTATCTCTTTGCGTGAGCCCTGGATGGGCCAGCACGGATACCCCGCCGGCATCTCTGATGAGTTCGATGGCATGTTGCGTGGTCAAGGTTTTTTTAGGAACGTATGCAGGTTTGTTATCTCCCAGGTATTTTGCAAATGCCTCTAGAATCGTACCACAAAAGCCATGCTGCCATATCACTTCTGCCACGTGCATGCGCCCCGGAGATCCCCGGCCGGCAAGGGCCAGGATCTCCAGTGGATCAACATTAACCTGAAGCTTATGCAATTTTTCTACCATGGCGTAAATGCGATTTACCCGGTCTTCCCGGGATTGTTGTATTATTTTTTGTAGAGATACATTATTCACATCGATAAAATATCCAAGGATATGGACCTCGGAAGGGCTGAGGTACGATGAAAATTCGATGCCTGCTATAATATGAAGATTTTTACCCTCTGCGTGACGACAGGCAATGACGAGTCCGTCAGTGGTATCATGATCCGTAATCGCAATTGCTGAGACACCCTGGCGAATGGCGTCGTCGACAACTTCTTCCGGTGTCATGGTGCCATCAGAATAGGAGGTGTGAATATGCAAATCTGCATCCCCATAGGAAATTTCCGCACTGTCTTGGGGTGTGGAAGGGCAGGCATCACCCTTTTGTTTTCCATTTCCAAATTGGGTATAAATCTTATCCAGAATCCCATTCACAAAGGTTCCTGAGTTTTTTGTGCTAAATTTCTTGGCAAGTTCTATTGCCTCGTTAATCGATACCTTCGGGGGTATATCATTTCGATACAATAATTCATAAACTCCCAGACGGAGAATATTTTTATCGATAATAGCCATGCGCCGTAATTCCCAATGCTCTGTAACACCCGATATCTTTTCGTCGATCTCCTGGAGGTGTGAACGGCAGCCATTCGTAAGCGCTATGGCGAACTGGTATACGTCTGGTTTTTCTGTGCTTTTTTTGCAGAAACTATCTATCTCATCAAAAATCTCGTCACCCCGTTGATCAAGCTGATAGAGGGCTTGGAGGGCAAGTTCGCGGGCAATTGTTCTGTTGCGCATGGAATATCGTTACTTTTTGAAAGAGTCCGAAATAGGGAGTCGCACGGGAGATCCGGTGAAATGAATAAAAACCGAATGGATCATAACCTTTTCGTTGTTTTTGTGCCGGCTTGTATCTGATCGATAAGATTTGCCATTTCTATTGCCGACAAAGCCGCTTCTGCCCCTTTGTTTCCCGTCTTTGCGCCAGCGCGGTTAATGGCCTGTTCCAGGGTTTCAGTGGTAATGACGCCATAGATGGTTGGTATACCCGTAGACAGTCCAACGTGTGCAATACCCTTGGCAGATTCGTTTGCAACATAGTCAAAATGGGGAGTTTCTCCGCGCAGAATGGCACCCAAACATATCAATGCATGATATTTGAGGCTTTCCGCTGCTTTCAGCGCTGCAATAGGTATCTCGCAGGCGCCCGGCACCCAAAAAATATCAACATCTTCCTCTTTTACGCCATGTCTGGCAAGCGCATCAATTGCGCCATCCAATAAACGTTGGGTGATAAAGTTATTATAACGGCTGACAATGATTCCAAAAACCTTTCCAGCGCCGAGTAAATTTCCCTGGATCTCCCTGGCCATAAAAGTCCTCAAGCATTTTTTGCGATGGTGGATTCGCTTTGCTTAATCCACCCTACGCTATTAGTTTATAGATAAAAATCAGCTGATATTTTGACAAGGATAATAGCATATACCGGTAAATCTTTCAAGGCTTTTCTGCCTGGCGAAAACTTCTCCCGCGTATTGCCAGAATTATTTTGTCCCTTTTATCAAAAAACGGCAGGATAAAAAGGGTAGCAAAGAAATGCTGTGGTGTATTCGCATCCTCCCGCTATTATGAAATGCCCGGCAGAAAACCATCGAATTGTCCCTTGTAATTTTATAAATATGCCTGTATCATAAACCTTTTATTTTTGTGCAGACGAGTAGGCGTTTATCCTGGATACTACCTACCCGAACGAATCGGAAAAGGCAAAATCCCTGCCTGCCCGACAGGCAGGCGAAACATGAAATTCGTGAGTCAATCCTGTCAGGGTTTTATGCTCTGACAGGGTCAACCTTGTTTGTAATTTTTCCTGAAAACGCCAAAATATTATTTGTATGACACCACGGGGAGCCCGATGTGGAAGAAACAAAGCCTGAAGAGACAGCCAGCGAAACTGAAAGCCTGAGAATGCCGTTAGGCGCACATCTTGAAGAGCTGCGGCGCAGGGTTGTATTTTCTCTTATCTCAATTGTCCTCTGTTTTATCTTGTGCTGGTTTTTTAAAACGCAGATATTGGACGTGGCCAAAAGACCCCATAAGTTTGCCATGGAAAAGGTTGGTCTTTCAACAGAATTGCAGGTGCTGAGTTACCAGGAGGGTTTCTATGCGTATATGAAATTGTGCTTCATAACATCGGTTTTTTTGGCATACCCTGTTGTGATATACCAGATATGGCAATTTGTAAGCACCGGGCTTTACAAGAGAGAGCAGCGATACGTACTTTTGTTCCTTCCGGTCTCATATGCGGCATTTGTGATTGGCGGACTTTTTGGGTATTTTCTCCTCATACCCTTTGGTTTGCAATTTCTCATCGGCATCCTCGGTCCCGGCATTCAACCGATTATTACCATGAAGGACTACGTCTCATTTGTTTTCATGCTGACTGTCGCGTTGGGACTCGTATTCCAGTTGCCGCTTGTTATGCTGCTCCTTTCAAAGATTAGATTTGTTACCCCTGATAAATTTATTGCGTGGAGAAAATATGCCGTCCTGGTAATATTTATTATTGCCGCTATCGTCACGCCGCCAGATCCCTTTACCCAGACCATGACCGCAGTTCCCATGATTATTCTGTATGAATTGGGAATACTCATCGCAAGACCCACAAAGAAGGGATTTTTCTTTTTAGGCACCATCGTGGGGGGCGGACTCCTGCTATTGTTTGTGTTTTATTTTTATTTAACACATAAGGGCGGAGAAGTCAACCTGCTAAACATCCAGGGAGAGGTTCGGTCTTTGCGCCCTGAAGAGCAGGACTGGAAAAAGGTATTAATCCATACCCATTTCCGGAACGGTATCACCCTGAAAACCGGCAGTGAAGGAAGAACTGCCCTGTCTACAAAAAAGGGCATTGATGTGGGTATGGATGCAAATACCGAAGTGCACTTTGTCGACTCCTTAAAGATAGAGCTCAAATCAGGACAGGTATTCATTTCTGTAAAAGGGCTAGAAACGCCATTTGAAATTGACACACCAAATGGGCGGATTAGAACCAAGAGAGGAACTTTGAATATCCTGGCAAAAGATACAGTTACTATCGTAACCGCCGTCAAGGGTGATGCTGTTTTATTTGCCGAGGGTGAAGAAAAAAAGTTACTGGAAGGGCGACAGCATAAGATGTCCATCGGCGGCGAACCAGTTGACATTGGCGCTATTATCAATTGGTCAGAAGGGGTGATCGGGAAACCGGACGAAAGAAAATAGCCTGATGTAGCCCCGGGACTACGTTAAATATTAAAGCAGGCAGATTAAATTAAGCCTTCGGCGACATACCTCCCTGTTTCCCCCCAGTTTACGGGGGGATTATGGGGGGGGTGATTGAAGTTCCTAAACCTGAACACTTAACGCTACAACTTCACCGCCCTTTTTTATCCACTCAATACAAAGAAGATATCCAATTATTACCATTTCAAAATAGTAACATCACGCAGGACTTTCCCCTTGACATTTTATAAAGATTAACCGTATAATTCTGCCTTTATAGGATTCTCTTACTAACCATAAAAAGCTACGCCACTTGTGAAAAGCCGTGCTTTAACAAAATAACTCCCTCAAGAGAGATAAACACCCGAATGCACCCATTAGATTTCATATTAGGTTTTGTTTCCACAGATATGGGCATTGACCTTGGTACGGCCAATACCCTTGTCTGCATACCGGGACAAGGGATTGTATTGTCAGAACCTTCGGTTGTTGCTGTGAAACCAGGGACAAATAAGGTTCTTTTAAACGGGAATGCGGTAGGATATGTTGCGAAGGCCATGCTGGAAAAGGCGCCGAGCAGCATCTCGGTTATACGCCCGCTCAAAAACGGTGTTATCGCAGATTTCGATATCACGGAGGCAATGCTCAAATATTTTATTACGAAGGTGCATAAACGCAAATGGGGTGTTCGTCCCAGGGTATTGATTGCAATTCCTTCCGGCATTACTGCTGTGGAGAAACGGGCGGTAGTAAATTCTGCCGAGCGCGCCGGTGCACGTGAGGTGTATCTGGTCTCCGAACCGAAGGCAGCAGCAATTGGCGTTGGTCTTCCGGTAGGCGAGCCGATAGCCAGTATGATTGTGGACATCGGGGGCGGAACTACAGAAGTGGCGGTTATATCACTTGGCGATATTTTTACTCACGAGAGCCTCAGGATTGCAGGAGATGAATTTGATGAATCGATCCTTCAATACATACGAAAAACCTATAACCTGGACATCGGCCACCGCACGTCGGAGCAAATAAAGATAGAAATTGGTTCTGCCTATCCTTTAGAAGAAGAGCTAACGATGGAAATACGCGGACGTGATGCTATCGCCGGTTTACCCAGGGCAGCGACCATTACCTCTGAGGAAATCAGAGAGGCGCTCAAAGAGCCCATCGATAAAATTGTAGGCGCTGTAAAAGCAGCACTGGAAAGGACGGCGCCGGAATTGGCGTCAGATTTAATAACCAATGGGCTGGTCGTGGTCGGCGGAGGCGCATTAATCAGAGGCATAGACAAACTGCTGATAGCAGAAACGGGTCTTCCGGTGCAAATAGGCGGCGACCCTTTAACAGCCGTTGCAAGAGGAACGGGTTATCTCCTCGAAAATCTCGACTTATTTAAATCTGTTCTACAGGATGAGGACATCCACCCCTAGTTTTAGCAATCTCATTAAACATCCCCTTGCGACAATAATTACCCTTTTCGGAATATCCCTGTTTCTCCTATTTTTACCGCCGAACGTTTCAAACCGCATAAAAATGACCTGTGCTGCCCCGATGAGGCCGGTTCAATGGGCAACGTGTTTTTGCAGTAATAAAGCCAGTACTTTTTTTTGACACCGTTATTTCCGCGCTACATGGTGCACAAGGGAAAAAACACCTGGAAGAGCAAGTCCGGCAGTTCAAAAACAAGCTCGTTGAACAACAGGATACCATTTACAAATTACAGAATAAATTGCATAACCTTTCAAAATTCCAGGCAGAAAGCACAACTATGAAAAAAACCCCCGTACCGGCAGATATTGTTGGATACGACGCATCAAATTTCAGGAAAAGCATAACGATTAACGCCGGTTCAAAACAGGGGGTAAAACCAAACGACATCGTCGTGTCAGATAATGCACTCGTTGGAAAGGTCACTACCGTCAGCGGAAGAAGTAGTGTTGTGCAGCTTATCACGGACCCCGCCGCGCGCATACCAGGAAGGGTTGTTCAAACGCGCGAGCAGGTGATTGTTGAGGGAAATGCAACTGCCTTTTGTAAATTAAAATATGCACCGCGCTGGGCGCAATTGAAAAAAGGAGACGATATTGTTACGTCTGACATTGGAGGACTTTATCCGCCCTCCCTACCCATTGCTACCGTGGTGGAAAATGAGTTGAAAAGTGGCGCACTCTTTCAATCAGTAAAGGTATTACCACGGGTAAATATTTCGAAAATTGAGAGTGTGCTCGTTATTACAAATTAGCCCTCTGCACCTATATCAGCATTTTCATTTTAGTTACGAGGAAGGAAACTCTTGAGGAAACATCGCCCTTTACAGAGGAATACCGGTATGCGGTGGCTTACTTTTTTGTGCATTCTGTTCTGCATCTCCCTCTTTCAGTCAACCCAGATGCATTGGATTAACCTTGGGCCAGCGGTACCCGATTTGTACTTTCCCTTGGTGGTGTTTTATTCCTTTCTCACCGATATGAAGCGAAATACCTTTGCGAATTGGCTGACGGGCATGTCTAAAGACTTATTTTCAGAAGGGAGTTTTGGTATAAATTCCGTATTTTTCATTGCCACAGGCTTTTTCATCTGGTCCTTTCGGGAGATGCTCTACAGGGGGCATTTGGTTACCCAAATCCTCATTACGTTTATCTTTTCGTTCATATACAACGTTGTTTACGCTATTCACCTTGCCATCTCCTTTCACTCCCTCTGTCTTTCAGAGACCATCTGGATGATCTTTTGCTGTTCTTTATATACGGCAATGTCTGTCCCTGTTCTGTTTTGGATATTCGGGCGATTTCAGCCTACCCAGAAACTTTTTTTTATTCAAGGATAATTAGTGTATGTATCCTTTCCGTTTTAAGGCAATACTTATTCTTTTCGTTTTGTTTTTTATCTGTATTGCGGCCCGGCTTTTTCAGCTCCAAATTCTGGAAAGCGATAAATACAAAGGCATTTCAAAAACCCGCCGGATTGCCACGTACCCCTTAGATTCAACACGAGGTTCGATTTTCGATAGAAACGGGAAGGCCCTGGCCATCGACCAACACACCTTTGACATCTCTGTGAATTATAAGAACCTGCTCTATTGTTCGGTAACACACATGAATAAACCCATTCCACGAATTACGGAAATGGACGTGCATAAAAAGACAAAAAAATCGTGCGGTGAATGCCATGAAAATCAGGACATCTGGTTAAAAAAAACTCTCCCAGCTGCTGAATATTCCGCAAATAAAATTATTGGAATACACGGGCGAAGCCATCGAAAAAGTCGAGAAACTGAAACGGAATATGGAGCAAAAATATGGCAGGACCATCCGTATCAAAGAGGAAACAGATTTTTATCCTATTGTTTCTGAAGTTGCGTGGGAAAAGATTATTCAGATAGAGACAAAACCAGATGAATTTCCTGGCATACGTGTTACTCCCCGGCCAGAAAGAATTTATCCGGAACAAACACTCGCTGCACACATCTTAGGATATATCGGCAAGCTCACCGAGGATGAATGGAAAGTTCATAGCAATAACTGGAATAATTTTATCCTGGCTTCCAGCAGCGCCGGTAACGAAACGACTTCATTGCTCTATGACGGTTATGCCGAAAACGACACGATCGGCAGAACAGGGGTTGAAGCGTATTATGAAAATGAATTGCATGGACTACGAGGCAAGAAGTTTGAAGAAATTACCTGCAAAAATACCCAGATTGAAAAGACGGTACTGGAAAGACCTCCCGTTCCCGGAAATAACCTCTATCTCACCCTCGACAGCCAAATTCAGGCCCATGCAGAAAAATCACTTGGCACAAACTCAGGCGCTATTATCGTTATGGATCCCTGGAACGGTGAAATATTAGCCATGGCCAGCAATCCACGCTTTAATCCCAATACGATAGAAAAGGATTTTCGCAAGCTTATCAGGCACCCCTCAAAGCCTTTCCTCAACCGGGCTATTCAGGGTGCATTACCGCCTGGCTCTATTTTTAAAGTGGTTACGGCAACCGCAGCCCTCAGTTCAAACACGATAACAACGCAAACGATTTTTGAGTGTCCGGGCTATATCAAATACAAAAACATTCTTTTTAAATGCTGGTCGGAGTATGGCCATGGATTAGTTACCATAGAAGACGCTATCCCCTATTCCTGCAACGTATTTTTCTTTGAGACAGCAAAGATCCTTGCCGGAGACACTTTCTATGCATGGGCAAAAAAGTTTGGCATTGGCGAGAAGACGGGCATCGACCTCCCTCACGAAAAAGCCGGCAATATGCCCAAATTAGCCACCACAGCATCTACCATGAACGTTGCCATCGGACAAGGGGCATTACTCACGACACCACTTCAGTTGGTCCGGACCTATGCTGCCATAGCAAATGGCGGCACGTTAGTTCATCCCCACGTCTTATTAAAAATTACCAATAGTCAGGGAGAAACGGTTCGGACATTTCAGTCAAAAGATAATCAGAAACTCTCCCTGCCCCCGGATATTATCAACCTTTTGCGCACCTCTCTGCAGGACGTAGTCATTCGCGGCACTGCCAAAGACAAGGGTTTGGATATTTACAAGGTCGCAGGAAAGACCGGTACGGCAGAAACAGGACGTCACCAGGACAACCATGCCTGGTTTGCCGGTTACGCCCCTTATGAAAACCCCCGGTACTGCTTTGTCATTCTTGTAGAACATACTCCTGGACATGGCGGGGACATTGCAGGGCCTATTGCCAGAGAACTTATGTCGTATTTGTTTCCTGAAGTAAATCATGCTTCGTAGGGTATCAGGTTAACGATGAACCTTTTACCCTGCATAACGATGCTTTTTTCTTAGAGAAGGGATGAACCATGAAAGGTATTGTTTTGGCCGGCGGCAAGGCAACACGCCTGTATCCGGTTACAAAGGCTATTTGCAAACAACTGCTCCCTGTTTACGATAAGCCGATGATTTATTATCCCCTGTCGGTCTTAATGTTGGCAGGGATACGGGACATCCTTATCATTTCCACCCCTGAGGCACTGCCCAGATTCAGAGATTTATTAGGTGACGGAACTGACTACGGAATAAAAATCTGCTATGCCGAACAATGCAAACCACGGGGATTGGCAGAGGCCTTTCTCGTTGGCGAGCATTTTATCGGCGACAACAGGGTCTGTCTTGTTTTAGGCGACAATATCTTTTTTGGGCATGGTCTTTCAGATATGTTAAAAGCAGCCTCTGCAGAAAAGGAAGGCGCTACCGTCTTTGGCTATTACGTGAAAGATCCTCAGCGATACGGGGTTATTGAATTCGATAAGGATAACCGGGTGATCTCCATCGAGGAAAAACCAACACACCCACGATCGCATTGGGCGGTTACGGGGCTTTATTTTTATGATAGCGCAGTGATCGGACTTGCAAAGAACGTCAAACCCTCAAAAAGGGGAGAACTGGAGATTACTGATGTTAATAATGCGTATCTCTTGAAAAGGCAATTAAACGTGCAACTCATGGGACGCGGCTATGCCTGGCTTGACACGGGAACGTATGATTCGTTAATCGATGCGTCACTCTTTATCAAAACCATAGAGGAGAGACAGGGGCAGAAGATTGGCTGTATTGAGGAGATCGCTTACCGGATGGGTTTTATTACCGCCAGCCAGCTAGAAAAATTAGCAGGCCAGATCAATACCAGTTATGGAGAATATTTAACAAAGATCTTACATGAGGAACAAGAGCATGCCTTTCTCATTTAAAAACACGATCATTCCAGAGGTGCTTCTCATTGAACCCAAGGTATTTCCTGATGCCAGGGGGGCTTTTGCGGAAATGTATAAATACCCCGATTTTTTTCACGGCGGTATAACAAAACACATCGTGCAGATAAACTACTCAAAATCTGAAAAGCATGTGCTGAGAGGGCTTCATTATCAGAAAAATCCTATGGCTCAGGGCAAGATCATGAGCGTACTGTCGGGCGAGATCTTTGATGTCGCGGTAGATATACGACAAGGATCGCCCTATTACCGGAAATGGGTCGGCGAAATCTTATCATCGGAAAATATGAAAATGTTGTATATTCCGGAAGGTTTTGCGCACGGGTTCTGCGTGCTCTCTGAAAAAGCGGAAATCACCTATCACTGCACAAACATTTATTCCCCGGAGCTTGAGCGGGGCATTCTTTGGAATGACCCGGATTTGGCTATCCCCTGGCCATTGAAAAGTCCTATTCTATCAGAGAAAGATGCCCGATTCCCTCTTTTAAAAAAATACGGATAACAATTTTGTCTACGGCAATTAGTGGCACCAGGATATTCATTTCCACAAACCCCTATCCAGATTTCTGTACTGTATAGCTTCTGACACATGCTCCAGTTTTATGCCTTCGCTTTCATCTAGGTCGGCAATGGTGCGCGCAACTTTGAGAATCTTACTGTAACCACGCGCAGAAAGCCCTAATTCCGTCATTGCCTGATGGAGCAGCGTTTCGGCAGCTTTTCCCACGACACAATACTTTTTGATCTGTTTTGAAGACATATGCGCATTTACCCTGATTGCCTGACCCCGAAACCGTTCTTTTTGCATGGTACGGGCTACGGCAACTTTTTCCTTTATGTCTGCGGATGATTGTGCCTCCGTTTCCGAAACAAGCTCACCATATCGGACCGACGGCACTTCTATTTGAATGTCAATCCTATCCAATAACGGTCCAGAAACCTTTGACATATAATTTTGGATTTGATGAGGCGTACAGCGGCAGCGCTTCTGGTTATCCGTGAAAAAGCCACACGGACACGGATTGAGCGCCAAACAAACAAAAAATTTAGCAGGGTAGGTGACAGAATTGATGGCACGCGAAATCGTTACAGAGCCTGCTTCAAGCGGTTGCCTGAGCACTTCAATGGTCCTTCGGTCAAATTCCGGAAGTTCATCCAGGAACAACACACCATTATGTGAAAGGCTAATTTCCCCAGCCCTTGGGAATGAACCGCCCCCAATGAGCCCGGCAGTGCTAATCGTATGATGCGGCGCGCGGAAGGGTCGCGTTACAATCAACGACTGTCCCGGGCTCAGAAGCCCTACAACGCTATAAATCTTCGTTGTTTCTAATGCCTCCTCTAAGGTAAGAGACGGCATGATGGTAGGAATCCGCTGTGCAAGCATGGTCTTGCCGGCGCCTGGCGGTCCTATCATGATTACATTGTGATTCCCCCCAACGGCAACCGTCAGCGCCCTTTTGGCATGCTCCTGACCTTTTACGTCTGCATAATCTATGTCATAGCCGGCAGATTCTCTGAATACCTCGCTCAGTTCAACTTTACAGGGCACAGAAGGAATCGATGCCGTCAAAATTCCCACGGTATCTGCTAGGGTTTTGACGGGAATCGTGTCAATTCCTTCAATAATAGCCGCCTCGGATGCATTTTCTGATGGCACGAGGAATTTTTTTATCCCCAGCTCTTTGCACTTAAATGCCATTGATAAACAACCCTTGACCGGGCGGAGCTGGCCATCCAGAGATAACTCTCCGACAATAGCGTAGTCCTGAATATCGGGAACCTCGATCTGGTTCGTTGCGATAAGTATTCCGATTGCTATTGGTAATTCAAAAACCGGCCCTTCCTTCTTGCGGTCTGCGGGGGCAAGATTTATAGTCATGGGTCCATAAGGAAACCGGTAGCCGCTATTATTAATCGCCGCCTTTACCCGATCCCTGCTTTCTTTAACCGCTGCATCCGGCAACCCAACGATGGCAATATACGGCAGATCACCCGTAGCAATATAAACCTCAACATCCAAGAGATACGCATCTATACCGAAAACAGCTACGCTTTTGATTTTTGCCAGCATGACTTATGATACCAACAGGCTGTAGGAGCAAAAACTGATTAGTGTTGTAGAAAGAACGCTATATTCCTTTTCCCAGGAAAATGCAACGGCAGAAAAACACGTGTCCTATTTGTTTGCTACCACAACTTTATTTAATGCCGTAAGTAAGGCATTCAGGTCAATCCCGGTTGCACTAATGGTTTTCTCAATACTAAAACCACCACCGCAACATGCATCCACCTTAAAATTGCTGAAAACCGTAATGGTCTTCGGATACTTCTTTATAACATCATTAATAACCATGTCCTTGGTAATCATTTTTTTCCTCCATAATTACGTTCAAAACAATTGCTCTTTTCCAAGCCCAATAATGCCTCAATTATCTGATAAACCTAGGTCATAATAAAGCAAAATCTCATAAAAAAGCAATCTATTTTCTTGAATTTCCCCTGGAAAAAACTTATCTTATTTCCAAAATGGTTTTCCATCCAGCAAACGAAAAAAGCAAAAATGATTTTTAATGATAATTCCTGGCAGTAATTGAAGAATTAAAATATTCAGTATAAATAAATTATCTTATAGTAATTAACCAGTCCTTGTGATAAGATATTTCCCTTTTGGAAAATGAATCTATCACAATTTTATGCATGAAAGGGGGAACTATATGTCTGATAAGCAGGATAACAGCACGACGCAAGAGTATGCTATGCCCGTTTTAGAAGTCGATGCCTATGCACCAGCAAAAATGGCGGATAGGGTAGGGATGGTTGGGGTATCTAAATCAAAGTTAAGTACTCTAACCCTTCTGGCCCTGAGTATTCTTGCCGGTGTTTTTATTGCATTAGGTGCTCAACTTTGGATGCTCGTAGTTCATACAGCCACTTCTAACTATGGTTTAAACCAGTTAGTAGGAGGTGTCGCATTTACCCTGGCTTTGGTTTTAATTGTCATTGCTGGTGCCGAGCTTTTTACGGGAAATTGCCTTATTGCAATGTCTTTTATGGCCAGAAAAATTACCGGCAGAGACCTTGTCAGAAATCTGATCATTGCTTTTATCGGCAATTTCATCGGCGCACTTACTCTTGTGTTATGGATATACAACTCTGGACAATGGATGGCAAATAATTATCTCCTGGGAGCAAAAATAGTGCTCACTGCTAATGATAAAGTGAATATCCCTTTCGGCGCTGCTTTCACAAGGGGCGTGCTTTGCAACACCCTGGTATGCCTGGGTATTTGGTTGTGCTACAGCGGCAGAAGCAATCTTGATAAGATGTTGGCATTACTCTGGCCGATATCCTGTCTTATTGCCTGTGGATTTGAGCATTGTGTGGTCAATATGTGGCTTATTCCTATGGCGCTTGTGCTGAAAGGGAATAGTTCAGTAATTGCTGCGGCAGAAAAGGTAACTGGAGGAAAATTGGACATCTCAAATCTAACCTTTTTTAAAGGGTTTTTATTTGACAACATGGTACCGGTAGTCCTTGGAAACCTTTTTGGTGGTGTTGTGTTGATTGCTGGTGTTTACTGGTATATTTATTTACGGCCATCAAAGAAGGCATTATAAGAAGGAGAATGAGAATATGGCGGAAAATAGCGTTCCCAAAACAATTCAACTTATTGATATTGATGCCTATGCACCCCCACAAATTGCTGCAAGAATTGATAAAGTAGCTACCGTAAAAGCACAATTAACCTTCGTTAAGACATTTTTGTTAGGCATATTAGCCGGCGCCTATATTGGTATTGGTGCACAGTTTGCCACACTTGTAACCTGTGATTCTACCCTGCACTTTGGGCTTACCTCTATGATAGCTGGTATCACCTTCTCCCTTGGCCTTATGTTGGTTGTTATTGCCGGTGCAGAGCTATTTACGGGAAATAACTTGATAATTATGGGCTATGTAAGCAAGCGGATTAGAACACGCGATGTGCTTAATAACTGGATTGTTTCCTATGTCAGCAATCTTGTGGGTAGTCTCACTATGGTCTTCTGGGTATATAACACAAATCAATTTGAATTCTTTCACCATATGGTTGGTGCAAAGGCACTGCTGATAGCTAATACAAAAGTTAATTTGGATTTTAAGGTAGCCCTGGCCAGAGGTGTTCTTTGTAATTCAATGGTATGTCTTGCTGTGTGGTTGTGTTTTAGTAGCAGGAATGTTGCAGACAAGATTATTGCTATCGTTTTTCCTATCGGTGGCTTCGTTGCAAGCGGCTTTGAGCACTGTGTTGCAAACATGTACTTTATTCCGATGGGTATAACCTTAAAAGGAAATCCGACTGTTGTCGCTGCCGCTGAAAAAATGGCAGGAAAAACACTAGATCTCTCTCAACTTACCTGGGGGGGGTTTTTTGTGAATAATCTTATCCCTGTTACTCTGGGTAATATTGTGGGGGGCGTTATTCTGGTTGGCGTCATGTTTTGGTTTGTTTACTTGCGACCCGATATCAGTTTCTCTTTAAACGTAAAACAGGATTTCTTCCATGATAAAAAATAAGTTTTTGTTGCAGGAGAAATAGGTAAATTGTAGAGGAGTTTCCATTTTGGTTAGGTGGATTGTGGGGTGGCACGGACAAACAAGTGTGTCCGTGTTTAGCCCCACGTTAAGGAATCTCAATCGTTTTGATTCATATAGAGCGACCAGCCTGGTCGCCTTACTATGAGTGGAGCTTAAAGTCGCTGCCAAAGACAGTCTAATTAAGGTATAGGGATTTCAATTGCCCCCCATAATCCCCCCGTAAACTGAGGGGGAAACAGGGGGGAGTCGCCGAAGGCTAATTGAAATGCATAGAAATTTTAAACAAAAATTTCTCCCCCTTCATTCACGTATGAGTTAAGGAACAATAATCACCGGCAACCCCATGTGCGTATTGCATCAGCCTGTCTCTGGCTTGTATCTTTCTATTGTCCCCCGCTGGCTGGAGTGAAGGGGGATGGACTCCGGCGATCCATTCAGTGCCATGAATGCTGCAAACAAATTGACGATGGCCGCATTTGTGGGAGTGTACTTACTGCACTACCGCACAGATACCTTCCTCACCATTCATGCTTCTTAGAATGGACGGTCGCCGCCCTTGACATACCCGGTATGTGCAGGGCCGAGTTTCTCAAATATCTCCTCGTCGGTGTAGGTAATCACCGTCGGTGCTTCGTATGCTGGCAATTTCTTCACTTCCATTTTATGTTTCCTTTCTCTGGTAAAATTATGATGTCTCTCTAAGCTTTAGCCATCAGCATCTCTCTGACTGCTGATGGCTAATCGCTTCTCCTTCTTTATCATACCAACTTTCAACTTGCAACTTGCAACTTGCAACCTATTTACGTTTCCGCCTCTTTGTTGCGGTATTATCTAACCCTACCCGCACCTTTTCCGGGCCGTGCAGGGTGATTTTCCCGTAGTAGTCCACATCTCCCAGTTTATAGTAGAAAGTGCCTTTCCCCGGTGTATCGATGTAACGGTAGTCTGCTCCGGATATGGTATCGCTCTGGGCAGGAATGATTGCATTGTTGACCAGTGTGTAATGCCCGTTCCTGCGTTTTGACCGGTAAAGGTTAAAGCCGGCATTGTCAACCTCCGTAGCAGTCTCCCACGTCAGAGTGACGCGACCATTTTTACCCGCCTTGGCATGGAAGTAAGCCAGGGTAATGGCAGTTGGTGTACCTGTTGGAGAAGGTATCGGTGTTGGCGTTATCTCCGGCGTTGGTGAAGGACTTGGCGACGGCTCCGGTGTTGGACTTGGTGAAGGCGTTGGGGTTGGAATTACTGCTCCGGCAGAAAGATTACCATCTAGTATCGAAACAAAGGCATCACGCTGACCACTATTCCAGGAGGTATCATACGCCCCAGACGTGGTTGGAAAGTCCGAAGAAAGGGTTTCCCCCGTTACATATACGTTTCCATGAGTGCCCAATGCGATGGAATAACCATAGTCAGCAAAATCCCCTCCCAGGAACGTGGATGCAATCAGGGTCGTTAATTCACCATCCAGCTTCGAAACAAAGGCATCACGATAACCACTATTCCAGGAGGTATCATACGCCCCAGACGTGGTTGGAAGGTCCGAAGAAAGAGTTTCCCCCGTTACATATACGTTCCCACTGGTGTCCAATGCGATGGAATGACCAATGTCATAATCACTCCCTCCCAGGAACGTGGATGCAAGCAGGCTCGTTAATCCACTGTCCAGCTTTGAGATAAAAACATCAATATCATCATTCAAAGAGGTATCATACGCTCCAGCCGTGGATGGAAAGTCCGGTGAATCAGTATACCCCGTTACATATACGTTTCCGCTGGTGTCCAATGCGATGGAATGACCAATGTCGTAATCACTCCCTCCCAGGAACGTGGATGCAAGCAGGCTCGTTAATTCATCATTCAACTTCGAGATAAAGACATCACCATCACCAAGATTCCAGGAGGTATCATACGCCCCAGCCGTGGCTGGAAAGTTTGATGAAAAAGTCCACCCTGTTACATATACGTTTCCGCTGGTGTCCAATGCGATGGACTGACCAATGTCATGAGATGCTCCTCCCAGGAACGTGGATGCAAGCAGGCTCGTTAATCCACCATCCAGCTTCGAGATAAAGACATCAGAATCACAATTCCAG
>AYTS01000142.1 GCA_002009475.1 Candidatus Brocadia carolinensis
TTTTAACTGCTCCGTGTGGTTTTGCTCTGAAGATTTCATTTCGCCTTATTATATCATTCAATTTCACCATCGCAACCGATTTACCCTATTTTTTCTGGCTAAATGAAGAAAATCGGAATGCCACATTCTCGGACAGCCTGCAAAGATCTGACACTGAGTTTGAACATTAAGAACAGATGACACAGTGGCCGAACAAGTTCACCGGAGCGAACAGCAGCGCCGCGTGCGCTCCACCGTCCCTGTCGGCGGCTGTCGCTCAGTTCTGTCGTTAGACCTGAAATATGAAATATAAGGAAAGGGGCTTTTTTAATCGATGCATTTCGAATGGGACCCCGTCTAGGCTCGAAAAAATCTTCGCAAACATGGGGTCGCCTTTGAGGAAGCTTCCAGCGTATTTTATGATCCTCTGGCAGTTACAGGCGCTGACCCTGACCACTCAGAGGGAGAAGAACAAATGGTTACTTTTGGAATGTCGTCATCAGGTCGGCTTTTAGTCGTAGTTCACACCGGGCGTAGCAATGCCATCCGAGTTATCAGCGCTCGTGTAGCAACCAAACACGAAAGGCACATTTATGAAGAAGGATAAGTCAACATCTGATGATGAGCTTCGGACCGAATACAAGCGATCTGACTTTAAAAAACTTGAACGCGGTAAATATTATGATCGTGTCAAAGAGAGTTCTAATGTAGTGGTCTTAGATGACGAGATTGCAGCGATCTTTCCGAATTCCGCCGCTGTCAACAGAGCACTGCATACTCTGGTAGAAGTCGCACGGAAAACCCCCGGTCTAACAAGGCGCTCCAGCCGACGCGCAAAGACAGCGCGCCGCTGAGCTTCATCGATGAAAATGCTGATGCATACTTCCGGATTCAGGGTTCATCACGTCGCTCCAGAGTTGCACGTTCTATTTTTTGCTGCTCACGGAACTGTCGGCTGACAGAATCACCACAAGTAAGGGTAAAACAACCTGGATATTCCAGGAGTATTAGCATGCACTATGTCCTGCGCGAAGATTCCTTTAACACCATACAACAGCCTAAGAGAGGACGGTTTTCTTTTATCCCCGGCATACTTTTTTTCGTAATGATCGGTTGGGGGGTAGCAGCGATTGCCCATAATAAAGCTGCCTTTTCTGAACCAGGGAGAGCCGCACGTTCGGCACATGCATCGATTGCCGGAATACCTTTGCGCCCTATACCGGAAGCAGCATTGTCACCTGAAGCGGCGCAAGGTGTGATGAGGGAAAAGGGGTTGTTTGATGCCCGCCGGAATCCTGCTGGTCGTGGCGTTTCTCATCAATATGAAGCGCATAAAAATGGAACGGTGGTGTATGATCATGTCAGCGACCTGACGTGGCAGCAGGCTGGTTCGCTGAAAGAAATGAACTACCGGGATGCGAAGGACTATATTTCCGCTCTAAACAAAGAACGCTTTGCAGGCTATCATGACTGGCGTCTGCCAACCCTGGAGGAGGCCATTTCACTGGTGGAACCTGCAAGAAAAGTCGGAGATTTGCACATAAATCCGGTATTCGATCCATGCCAGAAAAGGATATGGACGTCTGATTTCAGGAAGGCCGGCATGGCATGGGCCGTGTGGTTCGACACCGCCTTTTGCGACTATGCATATACAGACAACAATATCAAACACTCTGTTCGGACAGTAAGGACAGGGAGATGACGATTCCACGTAGAGCAGATACCTTGAGCCACAATGAATTCCGACTTTGTTGGGGTATTTAGCAAGATGCCATCACAATCTTTCCCTTGACCTGATTTAAGAATATCTTAATTTCTGTTGTGTTCCTGCTATTCCTGTCACACGCATTCAATTTTATACTAAGATTTCGCAATCCTATATTTAACCTTTCTCAGAAAATATCAAAGGCTTAAGATATAAAATCATCCCTGCCACCAGAATTCTCCCTTTTTTACAAAAAACCATTTGATAATTATAAATATTGTATATAGAATGATACTTTATTTTATTTTTGCCATCGGCGTTAGGACTGCATATTCAATTTAAGAGGGAGATATGGTCTCGAGTTCTTGGTTCAGAAGACACCAAAAGACGGTTTACATTATCATGATCTTTGCCATGTGTGTGTGGGGAATTAGTTATTCTGCAATGGAAATGATCCCGAAAAAACCGATAGGAAGGGCATTGGGCAGGAAGATCACCCAGAACGAATTTGCAGATATGTTGAGTCGGTGGCAAAGATTGTTCTTCTCCCAGTCGAAAGAATCCATCGTTTCCCTGGTCTGGAAACAACTGATGTATGTTGAAAAGGCTAGAGATATGGGCCTTACGGTAACGATGCAGGAAATCGATGAAGGTCTTCAGCGGTTCGCATTTCAAATATTTGGCGGGGAAAATGTTGACAGGACAAGACTCATTCAATTTCTCTGCACAAATTTCAGGTTGAATCCGGAACAGATCGCGCGCACCCTGGAAGAAGCGATCCTGGTCGAGAAGCTTGACTCCATGATCCGGATGTCGGTAAAGATGCCTACAGACGAAATCTGGATGAGGTATTCTCTGGAAAACGAGCAGATAAAGCTTAAAGTGCTCACCCTAAAGGCTAAAGACTTCAAGGAGTCGGTGCATGTAACTGAAGATGAAATACGTGCTTTTTATGAAAAGCACAAGAATGACGCCTATAGCGAAACGGCAGAAAAACCCGGATATAAGTTTCCTGAAAGGGTAAAGCTGGAATGCCTGATTGCACGATATACTGACATGGAAAAGCAAGTGCCGGTTACCGATGAAGAGACAAAAAAAATACTACGAGGATAATAAAGAGACACAGTTTAAGATCGTAACAAAACAGAACCCTAAGGATACAAAAGAAAATACGACTGTTACCAAAGATGAGTCACCGGCAGAAAAGAAGACGGTGAAAAATGAAGAGAAAGAAGCTTCCGCAACGGACAAGTCGCAGGAACAGAAAACCGTTATCACCTACAAACCCTTTCCTGAGGTGAAAGGCGATATCCAAAAGACTCTCGTAAGGCAAAAGGCTATGACAAAAACCGCAGAGTTAATGAACAAGCTGGATGAAGAAATATACGAAACGATGGATAAGGCAGAACGTCCCAGCTTTAAAGACCTGGCAAATAAGTACAAAGTAACTTACGAAATTCCGAAAGGTAAGAAGTCGAATGATGAATTCCTCACGGAAAATGATCTGTTAGAGGTATTACCTGGTTCTAACCAACTTGTTCAGGTTGCCTTTGAAAGGGAAAAATTCGAGGCTTCCATTCCGTTTGATTTTGTAGAAGGCAAGGTCATTTTCCAGATCATTGACAAAAAAGCAGCGGCAGCACCACCCCTGGAAGAGATTCGGAATATGGTAAGCAACGATCTCAAGATGGAAAAGGGACTCCTTAAGGCAAAGGAAATTGTTGAAAAATATGCAGGCGCCGCCACGAACGTTTCCTTCGATGATATAGGAAAGACAATCAAGACAGAAAATGGAGTTAAAGACGTCCCTGTTTGTGAAACAAATTATATTAATCGTCCCATGAAGCTTTTCAATAAAGAATCACGATATATCGAAGCGCTTAAAGAAGACAGGCCGAATGTGGCAAAAACTGGGTTCGAGCTGAAGCCTGGTCAGCGGGGAATTGCGGTAGAAACCTCCGGAGAAAAGGCATGCTACCTTATCCAATTAGTTGATAAAAAGTCTGCAGATAAAACAGCCTTTGAAAAGGACAAAGACGCGGTAACGCAACGTTACTTGTATGAGAAACAAGAATCCTTCATGACTGACTGGCAAAACGATCTGAACCGGCACATGGAACTCTACACAAAATTTCAATAAAATCAAGGGCATTGCATTGGAAACGATTTATGGTATAAATACACTGACCAGAAAGATTCCTTACCCTGTTGCTACGATTGGCATGTTTGACGGGGTGCACCGGGGACATCAGAAGATTATCGAAAATATAAAACATCACGCCTCTGCAAATCACGGTGAGTCAGTTATTATTACCTTCAACCGTCACCCGAAAAATCTTCTCGAAAACAGACCGTCCTCTTTTATTACATCATTAGAACACCGGCTGGCATTGTTCGACCAGCTTGGAGTAGACCATACGGTTGTGCTTGCCTTTGACAAAAAACTTGCATATATAAGCGCCGGGGATTTTGTCCATGAGGTACTGGTCCGCTGGCTGGGCGTAAAGTGCATCGTGCTGGGATTTAACTGCCATTTCGGAAAAGACCGCGAGGGAGACATCCATCTGGTCCGCAGATTGTCTGCCACGTATGGTTTTGAGGTACACGAATGTCCGCCGGTAATGTATCAGGGACAGGTAATTAGCAGTACAGCAATCCGGCAAGCCATTCTGAACGGGGACCTGGACCGTGCCGAAATGATGCTCGGCAGACCTGTTTCCATCCTGGGCACTGTCGTAAGGAAGTCCGGCAGGGGGAGAACGCTTGGGTACCCCACCGCTAATCTGGATTTGCACCATGAGGTGAGGCCACCGCGGGGTGTTTATGGAACAAGACTGAATTGGGCCGGACACGAGTACCTGGCGCTGACAAACATAGGTTTACGGCCAACCTTTTCCAAAGAACTGTTCACGAGTGAGGACGAAACGCTGGAGATCGAAGTCCACATTCTTGATTTACATGAAGATCTCTACGGACAAAACCTCGAAGTCCAGTTCCTCTTTAAAATAAGGGACGAGATACCGTTTACCACCGCAGAAGAACTCACAACGCAAATCGAAAGAGACAAAGAAACTCTCCTGAAAAAGTACCCTCTGCAGGCTATTTCCTGAAATAGTCTGAACAATTCTCCTGTCAAATACAGCGGTATAGTAAACGTATTAAATGAGTAGACATGTGCTGGTCATTGTGAGCAACAGCGAAGCCGGAGTTGCGAGGCCAAGCAAAGCAAACCCATGAGATTCCTCGCTTTTCTCGGAATGACCGTCATGCAGAGATTGCTTCGGGGGAGGGCACTCGTAATGACAACTTTCTTTATGCGCTTACTATATGAAGACCGGAAATCACAACTACCGGCATTCATTCTTTCCGGCCATGCGAGCTGTGAGCGGCATGTGCTGGGTAACAATCTGCTGCATAAGATGCGCCGGTACGACATCATAATGTGAAAATGCTGTGGTAAATGAACCCTGCCCACCCGTCATGGATTTCAATTCCGTTTCGTAATTGGCTATGGATGCCATCGGTATGGTGGCCCGGACAACCTGTAAATCAGCCAGGGAATCCATATTTTTGATGTGTCCGCGATGGCTGGAAAGGTTTCCCGCAATCTCACCCATAAATTTTACTGGAATAGTAACTTCAATGTTTACGATAGGCTCAAGCAAGACAGGTCTGGCATGGTTGAAGGCCTCGTGAAACGCATGCGAGGCAGCCGTTTTAAAAGCCGCTTCGGAAGAATCCACCTCATGAAAAGAGCCATGAAATAATCGTACCCGTACGTCCACAATAGGGTGTCCAATCAGGATACCCTTGTCAAGAACCTCACGGATCCCTTTTTCAACGGCGGGGATGTACTGGCGGGGGATGGAGCCTCCGACAACCTCATCTACAAACTCAAAGCCGGATCCCCTCGGCAGTGGTTCGATCCGGATATGAACCTCCCCGTATTGTCCGTGTCCGCCCGATTGTTTCTTGTGTTTATATTGCGTCTCCGCCCTGGCGGTAATCGTCTCCTTATAAGGAATCTTCGGGGTATGGAACTCCACATCGATTCCAAAACGCCTTTTTAGTCGTCCTATCATTACCTGCAAATGAAGCATACTCATGCCTGTAAGAACCAGCTCGTTCGTCAATGCATCATGGGACACCCTGAAGGTCTTATCCTCTTCAGTAAGTTTATGAAGGCACTCGCTGATCTTTTTCTCCGCTCCTTTGCTTAACGGTATCACGGCAAGTGAACACATGGGGGGGCGGAAACGCAATTTCCGGAAATTTTACCGGATGTTTTGGATCACAGATGGTGTCAGAGATATGTAAGTCTTCCAGTTTAGACACAGCAATAATATCTCCCGGAATTGCTCTGGAAACTGGCTGTTGCTCCTTTCCAAAGACCCGGTAGAGATGTCCTGCCTTGTCGGTCTTTTTGTTTGTCGCGTTATAAAATGGCATGTCGCTACCCAGCGTGCCGGAGATAACACGAAAATAACTTAATTTTCCTACATAAGGATCAATAACCGATTTAAACACATAGGCGCTGAAAGGGGCTTCTTTTAAGGTTTCTAAGGTAATCTCCTGATTCGTTTGCATATCAACCGCAGTCCTCTTGCTCCCCTCCAGGGGTGAGGGAGAGAAGTGTGCGATTGCGTCCAGCAGGTCTTCAATCCCTAACATCTTTTTATTGGAACAGCACAGGATTGGAACAATATACCCGCCCGCAACGGCCTTCACAAAACAAGGCTGCAGCACTGCGTTTTCAAGTTCTTTTCCATCAAGATATTGTTCCGTGAGGGCATCATCTGCAGAAACGACTGTTTCGACCAAGGCATCATGTGCGGCATGAACGTCACCAGTAACGCCGTCCGGCAAAGGGCTGGATAAGGCAAGCACATTAACCACACCCTGGAAATCGTGCCCCGTTCCGACCGGTAAATTGTAAGAGACACAGGTATTTCCAAAACTATTTCTGATAGATTCAAGCAGGGCATGATAATCGACATTTTCACCATCGATCTTCGTTACCACGATGATCTTTCCGAGGCCTCTTTGGCATGCCAGGTCCCATAGTTTTCTGGTGTTCACCTGAATGCCGTCCGTGGCTGAAATGATGATGATGGCCGTTTCTGAGGCAACAAGCGCGGTAATGGTGTCACGGATGAAATCTGCGTAGCCCGGCGTGTCGATGATATTGATTTCACGCCCTTTCCAATTGCAGTGCAGGATGGAAGAGTCTATCGAGTGCTTTTTCTCTTTTGCATCAGGGTCATAATCCGATACCGAAGTGCCGTTTTCAACGCTGCCAAGGCGTGCAGTCGCCCCAGCCTTAAAAAGCATCGATTCAACCAGCGAGGTCTTTCCTGAAGCTCCGTGACCCAGAAGTACAACAGACCGGATGTCTTTTGTCTCATACGGAATCATCGATCACCTCCCGCACAAAGGTTTTTTTTACTTCTTAGAGCAGAGTGAATTACAGAGTTGTTTCGCTTCTGAAAATCTGATATGTCCCGTGTATAATGCCTTTCCGATAATCATACCTGCCAGGGATAACTGGCTCAACGTCTCGATATCTTTCAGAGATGAGATTCCGCCCGATGCAATGACCGGGGTGGTGACAGCCGCTGAAAACTCTTTCAAACTGGCAATATTCGGGCCTTCCAGCATCCCATCCTTTGAGATGTCGGTAAAGATCATAGCACACGGGGCTGCTTTTTCCATTTCCCTGGCAAAGGCAACGGCATCCCACTCACACACAGAAGTCCAGCCCTTCACAGCCACTTTACCATTTTTTGCGTCAATTCCGACAGCAATACGCCCCGGAAACTCTGCACAGAGTTCATGCACCCACGAAGGTGAATCTATGGCCTTTGTTCCCACAATCACGCGGTCGACGCCTAAATTGAGGAGTGTCCGGACAGACTGGGTTGTCCTCAAACCGCCGCCAAATTCGACCGGTATCTTTATCTGCCTGACAATTCGCTCAACAAGAGCAAGGTTTCTTGGCACGCCTTCAAACGCTCCATCGAGATCAACGATGTGAAGATATTCGGCGCCCTGATCCTCCCACGACCTGGCCACGTCCACCGGATCATCTGAAAACACGGTCTCCGCATCCTTCTGTCCCTGGGTCAGTCGCACACATTTACCATTCTTTAAATCGATAGCCGGAATAATGAGCATGTTGTCTCTTGAATTTCAAAATGGATAATTCATATAGCGGCAAAACCACAACCAAATCCCCCTTAGTAAGGGGGTTGTGCAAAAACTTGCTAAAAACCTAGCGCAACGAAGCCTCAACCAATTCTCCGTTGTGAAAGCGGGAGATTGCTTCGGAAAAGACCCTCGCAATGACAATGGCTATGCCTTTGAAGACATATTGTACGTTGTCATTGCTAGCAAAGCGAAGCAATCTTTCTCTCAAACAAACGGTGCCTCCTGATAAGGGGTAAATAAGGTTGTAAAAAAACTAACAAAAAGATATTTTTACAGAGTAATACTATATCCTCAAACAGGTGTATTCCCAATTTCAGGCAAATCGGGTGGGCATCGCTCACCAAACATCACGCACTCGTTCACATTACCTATTTTTGGTGGGCGATGCCCACCCTACTGCTCTGGCAAGGGTCACCTTACCGCTACAATTTTACAAAATGCACTCGGTTCAGTTTCTTACAAATTACCAAAATTTTTAAGGATCATAAGGCCATGCTCCTGGCTTTTTTCAGGATGAAACTGAGTTGCAAAGATATTCTTGTACCAGATCATGGAGGTAAAACGCACGCCATATTCCGTTTCCGTAGCAATAACATTCTCATCATCCGGACAGACATAGTACGAATGCACAAAATACATATAGGCGTTGCTGGGAACGTTATCCAGGACAGGTATGCGTTCTTTCCGAAAACCGATCTGATTCCAGCCAATATGAGGAACCTTTAATTTCTCGTTCGTTCCGCCTCCAGGAAAGGCAAACCGGACAACTTTCCCAGAAATGATATTTAAACCCTCGTGCTCACCGTCTTCGTACCCTTTTGAAAACAGCAACTGCAGGCCAAGACATATTCCAAGGAATGGCTTACCCGACCGGATACCTTGTATCACGGGTTCTATGAGTCCCCTCTGACGCAAACCATCCATGGCGTCCTGGAATGCTCCAACACCGGGAAGCACCAGCTTCTCTGCATGAACAACCTCTTGAGGGCTATCCGTAACCCTGACATGAAAGCCACATCGTTCGAATGCCTTCTCAACACTGCGAAGATTCCCCATCCCGTAATCCACAATGACAATCATAGGTAAATTCTAACCGCCGCTGCCCCTCGGCACAATTACAAACTCAACCCGCCGGTTTTGTGCCTTGCCGGTTTTCGATTTGTTGTCGGATACGGGTTGATATTGTCCGAATCCGGCAAGATACACCCTCGTAGGTGAAATACCGCAATCTTCTACCATATAATGCAGAACGGCGGCTGCCCGTGCCGTGGATAATTCCCAGTTTGATTTGTACTTGTCTTTTTGCTTGCTGATCGGGTCATCATCCGTATGACCTTCAATTCTGACGATTTCCGATGCAGCCTCGGCCTTCAGTATGTCAGCAATCTTCTTAAGGGTCGCCTTTGACTGAGGGCGTAAGGTGGTTTGCCCGGAATCAAACAACACGGACCCGGGAAGCGTTACCGAAACTGCCCCGTCTTTTATCCGTACGCTTGCCCCAGTACCCTGCAACTTCTCTTCCAGCGCCCTCTTTGAACTTTCAAGCTGGCTTAGCTCGCTCTCATACCGACCAACCTTGGATGACAAATCCGCATTCTCCTGCTGCAAACTTGCCACATGCTCATTTAATTGCTGATTTTCCCGCCGCAGCCTTTTCGTCTCTCCACAACCTGCACCAACCGCCAATACCCCTGCTATCCCCATCAGGCAAACACCCCGCACCAAATTATGCCTTTTCATCATATCGTCCTCTCTCCTTTCACGGTAAAGAAATTATAACTGCGTAAGAATACGGTATTTTACGCTCAGCATTATTTTATGAATGAAATCCGGTAAATAACACGGTAAAAAGCTGAATATAAGTATTAATAATCTCAATAAAATAATCCTGCCAAACGATGCATACCAGCGTGGCCAGTGATAAAAACGGCCCGTACGGTATCAGATGTTTTTTTTTCATGAGTAATACCGGGATCCCCATGAAGAGTCCGAAAAATGGCGCAACAAAAAATATCGCCACTGCCAGTTTCCAGCCCACCATCCCCCCAACCATACCCAGGAGCTTGACGTCTCCAAAACCCATGGCCTCTTTCCTGAACACCCATTTTCCCAAAACACTGCAAAAAAACACCAAACCTCCGCCCACCAGCACGCCACACACGGATGCGATCAGCGCATCGAACCGGACAATGCCGGTCAGAGAAAAATTCCTCAGGGTATCCGGTTCGTTATGTAAACCTGGGCAGAGGACACTAAAAACTATGGCAAGGGGCATGCCCACAAAGGTAACTTCGTTGGGAATGATGAGCAATTCCAGATCCACAAAGGTCGATATTATCAGGGCACAACAAAGAGCAAGATAACCAGCAAAAACGCATGGCGATTCATGCCGGTATTGAGCAAAGACATACAACTGCACAAAGAGATATCCGGTCAATAACTCTACAAGAGGATATCGTATCGATATATGAGCCTTGCAGTCGCGGCAATGTCCCCGGAGTAACAGATAACTGAACACGGGTATATTATCATACCATCGAACAGGGGTATTGCATGACGGACAAAATGAACGAGGCGATACGAGAGACTTTTTCTTGGGGATACGATAGATACAGACATTCAAGAAACTTCCTATCGTTAATCCCACGATAAAAAAAAAGCACCCCAACATATGGGCTGTCCACCAGGAAATTTTTCTGGATACCAGCTTCCCCCTTTTTTAAGCGTGATAGCAGTTTTCAATAATACCTAACCGGAAATTTTACGGCATATTATCAAAATGAGTGGATAAATGCAAGACAAATGAATTGATTCTAAATTCCATTTTCCTTCGCCGTGAATACTCAGTACATGAAAGGTAGGCATCGCCTACCTTTGATTCCCCCCCCCCATTTTCAAGAGCATATGCTTTCGCTAACATTTTTTAGTAAAAATTTTTTTTCTATTGAAAGGAAGCAGGCATTCAAATTATACTTAAAAAAATTAAAACGATAAAGCATCTACACCGTGTTGATAAGAAAACGACGATGAAACCTACTTTAGAACTCGACCTAACGACCACAAACAAGCAACTGGAGAGCTTCACGGTCATGGAGCGTATCAGATGGGCGGTGGAAACCTTTGGCAGGGATGCCGTTCTGTTAAGCAGCATGCAGAGTTCCGCCTCCGTTCTCATGCATTGCTTTTATCGTTTGGAACTGGAAAATGAGGTGCTCTTCGTTGATACCGGCTACCACTTCCGGGAGACCTTGCAGCTCCGTGATGAATTTATGCGACGTTACCATTTACCCATCGTGACCTTATACCCGGAAATGACCCCGGAACAGCAGGAAAAGAAGTTTGAAAGAAAATTATACCTCTCCGCCGATGGACAGAAAGAATGCTGTCGTCTGCGTAAAACCGTGCCATTTATAAACTACATGAAACAGCACGGGAAGAGACTTGCAATGGTTGGGTTGCGCCGGAGCGAAGGCGGCCGGCGCGCCAAATTGACACCTCTGATCCAGGACCCACGGACAGAGGGATACACCCTGCACCCGATATTTGACTGGACGGACGAACAGATTCAGTCCTACCTTCAGAAAAATGACGTGCCCGTGCACCCCCTGCACAATCAAAACTATCCCAGCATCGGATGCGAATGTTGCACCACACCGGTTGAACCAGGCGAAGACCCTCGGGCGGGCCGCTGGCGACATCTGGCAAACGCCAGCGACGATGGGCCGAAGTACTGTAATATAAACTGTTCAGATGGCTCCGGAATTTGACATGCACGCATCATAGTATTACTCTGTAAAAACTTTTTTTTAATAAGTTTTTCTTTGTGTCCTTTGCGTTCTGTACTACTATCCATCAACTTCTTGTTTTTTATGATCGATTTTCAAATTGCACGATAGTAATATCCTGTTCAGATGAGGGTTACGTAAAGTTTAGAGCATTGAGTTTTTTGTCATTTGGAAATTGTTTCGTATTTCGATATTCGTATTTCGAATTTGGTTGCGGCCAACGGCCGCGCCAGGTTCTTTGTGCCCTTTGTGGTTAAGCTCTTTTTGGTTGTAGCTTTGTTATACTATGGAATACATCAACATCGCGGGAACAGAACTGAGCGCTTCACGGATTGGTTTGGGAACATGGGCCATAGGCGGCTGGATGTGGGGCGGCACGGACGAAGAAACCTCGATCCTCACCATCCACAAGGCGCTTGAACGGGGCATCAATCTCATTGACACCGCGCCCGTCTACGGACAGGGTCGCTCGGAAGAGATCGTCGGAAAGGCAATAGAACGGTATAGCAGGCGGAAAGAAGTTATAATCGCCACCAAGGTTGGCCTGGACTGGAGCGGGAAAAAGATTGTCCGAAACTCCACCCGCGAGCGTATCTTCAAAGAGATCGCGGACTCACTGCAGCGCCTGCGCACCGACGTCATTGATATCTACCAGGTACATTGGCCTGACCCGCTTGTGCCGATCGGTGAAACCGCGGATGCCATGAACCAGCTTTACCGGCAAGGCAAGATCCGCGCCATTGGCGTAAGCAATTACTCGCCGGAACAGATGAGAATATTCCGGCAGGTTACGCCACTCCACGTTACCCAGCCACCCTATAATCTGTTTGAACGTCAGATTGAACAGGAGATACTGCCATATATCCACACACACCACCTGACAACGCTGACCTACGGCGCCTTGTGCCGCGGGCTGCTCACGGGGAGGATGAAACCCGGTACGCACTTCACCGGAGACGACCTGCGCAAGATCGACCCTAAGTTCCAACAACCACGGTACGGCCAGTATCTGGAAGCCGCAGCGCACCTCGATCGCTTTGCCCGAACGCGCTTCAAAAAGGGTGTAATGACGCTGGCAGTTCGATGGCTGCTTGACCAGCCTGGCGTGGGCATTGCCCTGTGGGGTGCACGCAGACCCGATCAGGTGGACGCGGTTGACGAGGTGATGGGATGGACCATTGACGATGCATCGCGCACAACCATCGACCAGATACTTCAGGACACCATCAAAGAGCCCATTGGCCCGGAGTTCATGGCGCCACCATTACGCGATACCGTTGCGTGAGATGGTGTTAATACCATACGACTAACGGGCGCAGGAAGCCACAGCCAAAACAACCACCCCTTTCCCCTCCTGACAAAGGCATGTCAAATAAGTTGGACACCGTCATGGTACCGGAGATTTTCCGGATTAGACGGTTTTCAGGAGCGCTCTGTCTGCACGTGCTACTCACTTGTTGGAGTGATGAAACGGAAGAGATACGGCTGAGAAAAATCTTGAACAGGGATAGATGCCCGGCCCTGTTAGCTAGTGTGGTTTGTAGGAGAGATAGAGAATTTTTAACGTCACGAAACGGATGTTCACCCCAGTCAGAATGCACAAGTATGGAATATGTGGTCAGTTAGCGTTGTTTTGCAGATAAATATGTAGTCACTAATATATTGTTATTATTCAATAATATGCTTGATATTGTTGAATACTATGGTATATTGTGATGGACATGCATATTGTAGAGAACAAATCAAAATCCGGCAAAAAAATCTATCGTTCCACCCTTAGAAATCGTATTTCCATTATTTACGATATTTTGATAGTACCTCTTTGAGTGTTATTGACTTGATTTTACCAACTTTATATGCATTAATTCTGTCTTCTACCTCTTTTCGCCATAGGTTGTCAATATGTTCGTCTGTCTGGTCTAAACTAGACAGAAGGCTATTAACAAGATGCGCCCTTTCAATTGGCGGAAGTTCTAATGCCTTTTTTAATATTTGTTTAGTATCTGTTATCATTTAAAATCTCAAATACGTAGGGAAAGTCTGGGTCATCTTTCACCTTGGCAAATTTGCTTCAATTCTTTCAATGATTCTCAAAAAACTTTTATTCTTTTTTCGTGCTCACGCTAAAATGCTGCGGTGGCTTTTCTCGTGGCATTGTTGCTCTAAGTAATGGTAGTTTGATCTTATGTGAAAAAGAGTTAAGCATTCTGGAGTTTTTTTTTCTATTAACTTTACAACGTCTTTAAGCAAACTTGAAGCATTAAAAATTTCAACTCCAATAAGATTTCCATTGATATCAAGTTCAGCATTCACGCCAGGAGAAAGTTCTTCTGCCTCCGCTTCTTGTCCTTCCTTAGCGAGGTAAAGAATATCCTCATTTTCATCATAAAATACCCTGAAATCTTCCATTGGATTTTTCTCCATCTACCAGTTTTGATTCTATTTTCTTTTTGTTCATTCTTTAACCGATGAATTGTCAAAAGCTTAGCATAATCTTCTTCAATAGTATACGCTATCGTTATTTCTCTGATCCTACCATAAAATGTGATTTTCATTGTTGCAACAAAATGTCCTGTCTCCTTGTCAAAAAATCTTTCCTTGGACTGTTCAAATATCCTTTTTGAAAGATCGTATTCTATCTTTCTCAATGTCAATCTGTTTTTAATGTGTTCAGAGTATGATATTTGCAATAGACAAATCAAGTCATTTGATTATGACTTAGTATCTCATGGTAAATAATCAAGGCTAAAAAAGCAACAGGAGTTGCGCTCCTTTTGCGGCTCTTCTTGAGGTCTTGTTCGTAGTATTTCATCACACCCTTGAGTGAGCACAGGCTGCCGCACATGGTGCAGGTATCCTCGTCCATGGGAGGACGGCTGTTACGAATCTCCTGTGCGCGTTCTTTGGTAATGGCAGTTTCATACTGGGTTTGCCAGTCCAAATCCCGTCGTGCGATACCCATTTTCAAATCTAAATTCTTTGCCTTGTCTTTTAGCTTTACCATATCGCCCACGTGGGCGGCAATACGGGCGGCCATGACGCCTTCACGGACGTCGTCGGGTCCGGGGAGCGCCAGGTGTTCCGGCGGTGTAACATAGCAGATGAAATCGGCTCCGTAACATGATGATAAGGCAGCGCCGATGGCGGATGAAATGTGGTCATACCCGGGGGCTACATCGGTGGTAATTGGTCCGAGCATGTAAAACGGGGCGTTGTTGCTGAGTCGCTTTTGGATAAGGACGTTGGCTTCAATCTCATCAATGGGGATGTGTCCTGGTCCCTCTACAATGATCTGTACGCCCTTGCTTTGGGCATACTCGGCGATTTCAGAATTGATAATGAGTTCCTGTATCTGCGCGCGATCCGTGCTGTCGTGGATGGCACCTGCCCTCAGTCCGTTTCCGAGACTCAGGATGACATCGTGCTTTTTCATAATATCGATAAGGCGGTCGATCTGTTCATAGAGCGGGTTCTCTTTCTTGTTGTGGTTCATCCAGGCCGTCAGGAAGGAGCCGCCGCGGCTGACGAGTCCACCGTAACGATATCCCTGTTTTTTGAGCCGTTCCAGTGTTATAAGGTTGATGCCACAGTGGATGGCCATAAAGCCAATCCCCTCTTCCGCCTGTTGCTCAATGACATCAAAGAGGAAATCGGCTTCCATGTGTACCACAGAACCTTTTTTTTTGTCGGTCTCGATGGCGGCCTGATACAACGGTACGGTACCCACGGTGAGAGATATGGAGTCAAGCACGCGTTTTCTGATCCTGGTCAGGTCTCCGCCGGTTGAAAGTTCCATCAGGGTGTCTGCGCCATATTTTTCAGCGGTTTGTGCCTTTTTCACCTCCATATCGATATCAACGATATCAGGTGAGGTGCCAATGCTGGCATTTACCTTTGTCTTGAGCCCTTTGCCGATACCAACGACACGTGCCTTTCTATTTGGATTTCCATAGATGACGATCTGCCCTTTTGCAATGCCTTCACGAATAAATTCCGGGGCGACATCATCGTAGGCGGCCGCCTCTTTCATGGCTTCGGTTATCACGCCCTCGCGAGCGAGTTCTAACTGCGTTTTCATGTATTTTTACTCCAAAGATTAATACGTTACGGATTGTTAAACATCGCAATAGTAGCCGTACCCTTTAGGGTGCGCAAAGTACGCAGACTGAAGTCTGCGGCTACAAAAATTACAGATTGTATTTACCACAAGAAGTATAAAGTAGTAGCGCATCATATTATAATGTCTTTGTCTATTTTATCACGAAAAATTTCAAGTAATGCCTCTTTATTAAATTTGTTTACATCGAGCCTTTTGTCGAAAGGGATCATGCCCAATATGGGAAGATTGGTGAGTCTTTTTATTTCGGCGGCATTCGTCATCCTGGTGACATCATCACATTTTTCCGTAGATTCATTCATGATAATGCCCTTGACGTCGAGTCCATGTTCGCGCGCATACGACACGGTCAACAAGGTGTGATTTATGGTGCCGAGATTAGATCGACACACCACAATGAGCGGCAACTCCATCTCGTTGGCCAAATCCACAACAAAATAATATTCATCAACAGGGACAAGTAATCCGCCAATACCTTCTACGATGAGATACTCATGCCTTTCACATAAGGAATCATAGGCCATGCGTACTTTTTCGAGATCTATTTTGGTATTGCTGAGACGTGCCGCTACCGTTGGTGCAAAGGGTTGCTCCAGGCTGATGGGGTTGATGAGTTCGTATTCGTCGTCTACTTCCGCTGAACGCTTTAAAAAGACGACGTCATCAGAGGTAAGGGTGTTATGCACCCGTTTGCAGCCGGTAGCAATGGGTTTCATAACACCGATATTCAGGCCCTTATTTTTGTATAATGCTGCTAACCCTCCGGCAACGACAGTCTTTCCCACACCGGTGTCCGTCCCGGTTATAAAATATCCTTTTCCCATAACGTTTTCTCCCTGTTTCTGCCATTGGAAAAACCAGTTATATTCCCTGAACGGCTTCCCTTATAGGTTGTAACGTTCCCGATACATCCCTCTTTATGCCTTTACTTCATCAGGAGAAGGCCCTTTCATCCAGATGATGCTCATCTTGTGTAACGACTTTTATTGATTCGTAAATGATATTCAATAATCTATCCAGTTCCTGTTCCTTGATAATTAATGGCGGCATAATGACTATAATATGTCCCAGTGGTCTGATGAACGAGCCTTGTTTCCTGGCTTCAAGGCAGACCTGAATTCCTATCCGTTCTTCCCATGCGAATGGCTCCTTCGTGGATTTATCCTTCACCAGTTCAATGGCTGCAATAAGTCCACATTGCCTGATGTCTCCAGCGTGTTTTAACGATTCGAATTGCTTCAGTCTGGTTTGTAAATATTTAATCTTTGGTTCTAAATTTTCCAGGATATGTTCCTTTCTAAAAAGTTCCAAACTGGCCAGTGCGGCTGCACATCCCAGGGGATTTCCCGTGTAGGTGTGTCCATGAAAAAAAGTTTTTAACTCAGCATAGGCGCCTAAAAAGGCGTTATAGATATCTTCCGTGGCAAGCGTGGCTGCCAGCGGCATATAACCCCCATTAATACCCTTGGACAACGCCATAATATCCGGGGTGACGCCTTCATGTAGGCAGGCAAACATCTTGCCCGTTCGGCCAAAACCGGTAAGCACCTCATCGAGAATGAGGAGCACGTTATATTTCTTGCACAAGGCACGCACCCCTGACAGATAGCCTGATGGATGAACGATCATCCCGCCGGCTCCTTGCACAAGAGGTTCCATGATCATGGCGGCAATTTGGGCGGAATGACTTTTTAAGATATTTTCTAATTCCTCAAGACATGCCAGTGAACAATTTTGGGGTTGTTTTTTAAGGGGACATCGGTAGCAATACGGCGCTGGTGCAAGATGGGTCTTAAAATAGAGCGGTCGAAAGACCTTGTGGTAGATGTCAATACCGCCAACACTCATGGTTCCAATGGTGTCTCCATGGTAGCCATGCTGCAGGGCCACAAATTGTGTCTTCTCCTCACATCCTTTATGCTGCCAATATTGGAAGGCCATCTTGAGTGCAACCTCATTTGCGGTGGAGCCATTATCAGAGTAAAAGACCTTTGTTAGTCCTTGCGGTACGATATCTACAAGTTTTTTCGCCAGTTCGATGGCCGGGATATTGGATGGACCCAGGAGTGTGGTATGTGCAATCTTGTCGAGTTGTTGTTTTATTGCGTCATCGATCTCCTTCTTGCGGTGGCCATGCAGATTGCACCACATGGAGGAGATACCATCGATGTATTCTTTGCCATCGACGTCCTTGAGAAAAACACCGCTTCCTTCCTCAATAATCAGAGGAGTTTCCCTGGAATAATCCTGCATCTGGGTGAAGGGATGCCAGAGATGCTGTTTGTCCCACGTTTGTAATTGTTCTAGATACGTTTTATGAATCATTTCTGCCGGAGAATGTAAGGTTAAGCGCGAGTGGTTTATCCCTGTGAAAACTGAGTTGACTCAAAGCAATAATATCGAGCCTTTATCCTTTGCCCTATCATAATAGGATTTGCCAGCAGTTACCATGGTTCCTTTATTCCGTATGGCTACTGCGTGGTATATGGCATCGGAGAAGGTTACTCCTCGATATTCCTTCATCAGTGCGAATGCAATGCTGGTAACTTCTTTGGTAATTACAAAGCTAAACCATCCGCCAAGCGGGTGTGAATAGCAAAAGCTATGCAAAAAGAATCTCCTTCAATATATTGCGATTGGGAATGCTTTAGGATTCGCAATATAGCCGAAGGAGATAGGGATGAAGAAAAGTTTATCACACATGGTATGGGAGTGCAAGTATCATGTGGTATGGGTGCCGAAGAAGCGGTGCAAGATAGTCTATGGGAGCTGCGAAAAGAAATAGGCGAAATATTGAGACGTTTAAGTGAGTATATGAGTATAAAGGAGTGGAAGTAATAGAAGGTAAGGCATGTATAAACCATATCCACACTTGTTTGTCGATTCCGTCGAAATATTCAGTATCAACGATAGTGGGCTATTTAAAGGGTAAGAGTGCGATGATAGTGTTTGAGAAGTACAGTCATTTGAAGCAGAATTTTCGAGGTCACCAATTCTGGGCAAAAGGGTATTATGTGAATACGGTGGGATTGGATGAGGCAAAGGTACGAAAATATATCACTCTTGTCCAAATTAAGTTTTTAAAGATGAGCCCTGATGTGGTATAAGAGAGTTGGTATGGAAAACTCAATAACCAAAGGAGGGCTCATGCATGAATAAATTCTGATTTAAGAATACGTTGGTCAGCCTGGATTCCTCTACCATTGACTTGTTGCTATCACTTTTTGACTGGGCAAAATTCCGGCGTACCAAGGGAGCAGTCAAATTGCACCTTATTCTGGATCACGACGGTTATCTTCCTTCCTTCCTTTGCTATTATCACAGAAGGCAACGGAAGCAGGGGTCAAATCTTTATTATTGACAATTTCGTTTCGACTCTTTTGATTATCAGAGAAAGATGCTTGTCGCTTTTCAGTTTTTCCCGTAATCGTTTTCTTCCCTACGCTCACCGTACTATAGTCTACCCCCATTATTTCTCCTATCTCAGTTCCTCTTAGTCCACCAACCCGATATAATAAGTCCATAGCTATTTGCCTTATTATACCTCGTTCCTTTTTTATTTCATTAAAACCTTGTTCGTTTCTTTGCAAGGGGTGTTTCTAAAAGCAGATGGAAATGATTATCCATGAGGACGTAACAATACAGGTTGATATGATACGTTTTCAGCCCATCATTCAACAACTCAAGAAACAGACTCTTATCATGGTCATCCCTGAATATTGCCTTCCGCTCGTTACCTCGGCAAGTTACATGATATAGTGCATTTTCATATTGTATGCGTAATGGTCTTGCCATGCCAAAATCATATCAGATACAAACTCATTGTAAATGATAAAGATTTGATAATCATATAGAAGGCTCCTTAACAATCAGAAGCCAAATGGTATCATAAAGGATCGTGAAATAAACTGTTAAAGCTGATAAACAGGAGGAGCATGTATGAGTTATTATGTAGGAATTGATTTACATTCGGATAATAGTTATATAGGGGTGATAGATAAGAAAGACAGTCGGATATTTGGGAAGAAACTCCCCAATGACCTTGGCGTGATATTAAAGGAATTGAAGCCGTTTAAGAAGGAGAGACAAGGGATCGTGGTAGAGTCGACGTACAACTGGTATTGGTTGGTGGACGGATTACAGGAGGCGAAATACAAGGTACACCTGGCAAATCCTACAGAAATGCAGCAGTATTCTGGCATGAAGTATACGGATGACACATGGGATTCTTATTGGCTGGCACACATGCTTCGATTAGGCATATTACCGGAAGGATATATTTATCCGAAAGAAATACGACCGGTAAGGGATTTATTGAGAAAGCGAACGATGTTGGTACGGCACAGAACGGCGCATATATTAACCTAAGTTACGCATTTAAGAGCATAAGTAGCTGGTATACAAGGGTCTTCAAATATTTTCCTCACTACAAAGCTGTTTTTTTGAAGGTTATCCGCTTTCTTTTTATCGCCTGTGGATCAACTCCGAGTTTTTG
>AYTS01000143.1 GCA_002009475.1 Candidatus Brocadia carolinensis
TGGGAGCAGTGGTTCTTTGTTTTTGAATGATTTCCAGTCTTGTGCGCTTGATTGCCTGGATATCCCATTTTGAATCTGAGAAGAAGTATTGAAACTTCTGATAATCGGTATGAGTGGCTCTTGCCATTGCGTCAAGGGAGTTTCTTTTGTAGTCTTTGAACAAGGCATAGATGACCAGGGTAAGCAGGGCCATTTGTTTTTTGCTCAAGCAAGAGGCGAAATATTTCAGAAACGTAATTAGCAGAGGGATGTTTGCGCCAAAAATACTCAAATCCTTTGCTCCTGTGGTCGGTTGACCGGAAAGTTCACAAGTGTAATTAATAGCAGGAGTAAAGGAACAAGTCAAGCGAAAGATAAGTCGTAAAGCATTGAAAAGTCATAAGTTGTGTGCGAAACAATTTATGACTTAAAAATATTTTTTTATAAACGTTTTTTAACAAAGTAATGACAGAAAGTACAGAAACGACTCAAAGAGGAGCTGGACAAATTGCAGGTACAGATGAACCGGGAGAAGACGAAGGTCGTGAATCTCAAAGAAGGAGGATGTTTCAGTTTTCTGGGATTTGACTTTCGACTTACCAGAAATCGTGAAGGCAAGACCTATGTCAGCAAGACGCCCCGCAAGAAGAAACGACAGGAAATCGGCAAGAAGATAAAGGTGGCGCTCAAGGCAAACTGGAACAAGCCATTAAAAGAAGTGATACAAACAGTCAATGCAATAATCAGGGGCTGGGTGAATTACTTCAGGATAGGCAATAGCAACAGCACCTTTAGCAAAGTCAGGAATTATCTAGAGATGAAGGTGCGAAAGTTTGTCATGCGCAGAAAGAAACTGAAAGGCTTTGGCTGGAGAAAGTGGAGTAGGGAAGAGATATACGGAGAATGGGGTTTGTACAATGACTACCGGATACGATATATTTACCCGAAAACAAATCCAAGCCGATAGGTGTATATGCCTTGTTGCGAAGAGCACAGGAAAGCCGTATGAGGGAAAACCTCACGTACGGTTTGACGAGAAGGTGCTGGAAATAGGGTATGGCTGAGATATTGTGACACTCTCAGAGGAAACGGAGAGAAACGGGGAATACTAACTTCAGCCTGTTACCACTACGCCAGTATTTTACTCTACACAAATAGTCTGTATCTGATATAATTCTGTGATGACAAGACCATTACGGATACAATACGAAAATGCATTATATCATGTAACCTGCCGGGGCAACGAGCGGAAGGCGATATACCGGGACGACCACGACAGGCATCTGTTTCTTGAGTTGTTGAATGATGGGCTGAAAACGTATCATGTCATCCTGTATTGTTATGTCCTCATGGACAATCACTTCCATCTGCTTTTAGAGACACCCCTTGCCAATCTCAGCGAATTTATGAGGTGGTTTAACATCACCTACACATCTCATTATAATAGAAGACATCGAAGGACGGGTCATTTGTATCAGGGAAGATACAAGAGTATTCTCGTGGAAAAGAAAAGTTATCTGCATGTTTTATCCCGATATATTCATTTAAACCCGGTTAGGACAAAGCAGAAAGGAAAGCCACGGTTATCAGAAATGAAGGAATATTTAAGCAACTATCCGTGGAGCAGCCTTTGCGGTTATATTGACGATGCCAGAAGAAATGGCATGGTTGATTACGCAAGGATACTTGAGTCATACGGAGGGGACAACAGGAAAGGAAGGAGATTGTATTGGGAAGCACTCTGGAATGATGTATCGACGGGGATTGATATAAAAGAAAGGGTCGTTGGTGGAAGCATACTGGGGAGTGATTCGTTTATCAACTGGGTAAAAGATACCTTTTCACCAGCAAAATCACGTGAGATTCCC
>AYTS01000144.1 GCA_002009475.1 Candidatus Brocadia carolinensis
GAAGTTGGAATACGATAAAAACAAATATTACAGACGCATCAGGTAGTAACCGTAGTCCTGCCCGATGCAGATGGTATCCATGTACACCATGTTCGGGTAGCAACCGAAGTGGAGGCAACACAAGGGGAGATATACAAAAAACTCGGAGTTGATCCACAGGCGATAAAAAGAAAGCGGATAACCTTCAAAAAAACAGCTTTGTAGTGAGGAAAATATTTGAAGACCCTTGTATACCAGCTACTTATGCTCTTAAATGCGTAACTTAGGTTAAGAATAGCCTGGTTTAAGTACCGTTCCGTTACCGGTAGACCGGGCTTGTTACTCCGAACTTGTTTCGAAATCTCACCCCCTCTGATGCCCTTGAAATCAAGGGTACTGCAATAAGCTTGTCCTGAGAAAAATCAGAATGTAGACTGACAACGGAGTGTTCCTTCTATTCCCTGACAGCCTGGCAAGAGCCTAACAACACCAATTACCATATTTTCATGTGATTATTCAACAAAACTTAAGAAGCATGTTTTTCCAGAATGGTTGAGAGGCAGCGGGGAAAGCGGGCAGACGGATAAATCCCGAAGGGATGATATGATTATAGAAAAAAACACTTAACCATATTTAACCCCGTAAGGGGTGAAATAGTGCGAAAATAATGGTATCATGCCACCCCTGTGGGGTTAACCATAAGTGCATAACGACATGCTATAGCAATGACATCCCTTCGGGATTCTATAAGCAATATTTTGTTCATTCGTAGTGGCGTAGGCAAAAACATGCTGAATAGTTACTGAAAAATACTTGTTTGTGCTTTGAGATGTTTGTATAATTACTTAGCGAAGCCTTGTTGCAGGATGAGGTCAGAAATGGTAGAATCTCCAAGGGATTTGAAGGTATTTTGAGAAAGAAAACACTTAAAAGGAGGTTCACCTTTTCTATGAAGAATATAGCACACAAAGGGGAAAGAAAACAACCGAAAATCAAGGCGGAGGTGAACGGGAAGGGATTAACGGTACATGCGGGGCTCTTACCGGTACTGACGTTCATGGGAAAGTTGTTATTCAGGCAGAGAATTCAAGAAGCAGTGGGTAAGGAGCGCGAGGCAAATGCACCGTATCAGATGGTTGATGCCATGCAAATGGTAGTAATCGGTTTGATAGCCGGAGCGACCTCGATGGTCGCAGATAACGAAGGTATGGGCAGATGATGTGCTGATAAAAATAGCGGGAGGAAAAGAATTCCTGTAGATACGACAATAGGACGTATGATGAAGCTGATAAAGCAGGGGGAGATATTGTGGGGCTGGCGGGGTTAATTCACCGATTCAAAGGCAGGTGTGGAAACGGGCGGTGCGTTCAGGGCATAAATTGAGAAGTGCGCTGAGCGACATATGGATAGACGTTGATTCAACCGTGAATGGAGTCTGTGGGAATCAGGAAGGGGCGAAGGTGGGGTATATCAGCGCAAGTAGGGGCAGAAGTCGTATCATCCCGTAATAGCATTTGTAGCAGAGACAAAAGAGATATTGCATAGCATTACTTTGTTAAAAAATTAAGCGGCGCATTTTTTCTTCAGTCGTTTCGATTTAATTTTGAAATAGCCATTGGCAAGTTTTTCGTTCTTTGATAAGGCATTGGTAGAGGCGAATTCGAGCATGGCATTGATAGCCTGTTTGATTCCGTTGAAGGTAGTAGGTTTTGTTTCAAGGATTTTCGTAAGATAGGCGTTTTGTTTGATCCAGTAGGTGAGAGTCCATGCAACAAGACAGAGGTTCCAGTACCGCTCAATCTTGTTGATATGTCTGACCTGGTAGTGATCAAGGTAAAAGGTATCCTT
>AYTS01000145.1 GCA_002009475.1 Candidatus Brocadia carolinensis
GGGAGATATACAAAAAACTCGGAGTTGATCCACAGGCGATAAAAAGAAAGCGGATAACCTTCAAAAAAACAGCTTTGTAGTGAGGAAAATATTTGAAGACCCTTGTATACCAGCTACTTATGCTCTTAAATGCGTAACTTAGGTTAGGTCATGGCGGCTATGTAACGGGTTTAAAAATCACAAATTATGAGCCTCCAGAGTCTGACACGTTTTTCAGATGCCATTTCCCTTGACTGTCCTCGTATTACTGCTAAAATGGATACACTTTTTTTGATTTTTACGGTACACCGCCTCTATTTACATTTTCCGGGACACAAAATATATGGAGCATTACGAACAGGAACGTCTTGACAAACTCAATAAACTGCGTGAAAAAGGGATAGAACCCTATGGGAAACGATACGATAATACACAATCGATACAGTCGATTTTGGATAGCTTTATCGCAGATCGTGATGACATAAAGGTCAAGACCGCCGGGCGCATCTCGACCATGCGTCCGCATGGAAAGACGGCATTTTTAGACATAAGAGACTGGACGGGGAAGATACAGGTCTATATAAAGCTGGATAAGGTCGGTCCCGAAAAATTTGAGATATTTAAATTACTCGACCTCGGCGATATCGTTGGCGCGGAAGGCACACTCTTTAAGACCAGAACCGGCGAGATCACTATTTACGCCGACGATTTTACCATCCTGACAAAATCCCTGTTAACGCCACCAGAGAAGTGGCATGGACTTAAAGATGTGGAGCTGCGGCACCGGCAGCGTTACGTCGATTTATTTACCAATACGGAGGTAATGGATACCTTCCTGAAACGGATAAAGATCATGAAACATATCAGGAAATTCCTGGACGACCGGGGGTTTGCAGAAGTAGAAACGCCCATGATGCAATCTATTCCCGGCGGCGCCGTGGCTCGGCCTTTCATCACCCACCATAACGCCCTCGATATTGATCTCTATCTGAGGATTGCCCCGGAACTTTACCTGAAAAGGCTGCTGGTGGGCGGGATGGAACGGGTCTATGAGATCAACCGCAATTTCAGGAATGAAGGCATCTCCACAAAGCACAACCCGGAATTTACCATGATGGAATTGTATCAGGCCTACAGCGACTATCACGGCATGATGGAACTTACGGAGAACATGGTGACACCGCTGGTAAAAGAGCTTTATGGCGGATACGAGATACCCTTTGGGGACCGGAAGATTGATATGACCCCACCCTGGAGACGCGCCACTTTTTGTGAGTTGTTAAAAGAATGCAGTGGCGTGGCTTTTGAGGACGAGGCTGGTCTGATGAGAAAGTCAAAGGAACTAGGACTCGAGACCCAGGGTGTTGATAGGGACAATATGGCGAACAATATCTTTGAGCATCTCGTAGAACCGGCGCTGATTAACCCCACGTTTGTGTTAGACTACCCTACCTCGATTTGTCCTTTAACCAAGGTCTGCGAAGGTGATCCCCGTTTTGCCCAGCGGTTCGAGCTGTACATTGCCTCCATGGAAGTTGCCAATTCGTATTCTGAACTCAACGACGCACCGGAACAGGACAAGCGGTTCCGTGAACAGTTAGGCACCGAGGCCGATATTACCGGGAAGATAGATGAGGATTTCCTGACTGCCTTAAAATATGGCATGCCGCCGGCCGGCGGACTCGGAATCGGCATTGACAGGCTGATTATGCTCCTCACCAACAATATCTCTATCAGGGAGGTTATCCTCTTTCCGCTTCTGAAACCAAAATAAGTGAACTCATACAAAACAAACCACAGAGGCACGAAGACACAGAGAAACCAGTTTATTTTTATCCAGCAGTGTTGAAAGATGGAATTAGGGCTGGTATTACAATCATCTTTGTGTCTCCACGCTTCGATGGTTCTGTGTTCAATGAAAAATGACTAAGATTGACGAACCCCTCTACATTGCAATCTCTCTGGATATCGACCCGGATGCCAATAGCGCTGTGAAAGGCAGACACGACGCCCTTTCTTCTCCCACAGAGCATGGCAGAGTAACGTTCGAGGCATGCAAAAGGGGACTGCAAAAGATCCTGGAACTCCTGGATATCTTTGATATAAACGCCACCCTGTTCTATGAGGCGAGAACGGCACAGATGCTCGTTACGGACGGAGTGGATTTGCCTAAATTATCTGAGAGACACGAGGTGGCCTGTCATTCGCTGAAACACGAGGATTATTTGGGCAAGGCATCAGGGGTTCCTATGGAAGAAGTGTCCATTGAAGAATCGATAACAAAGGCAAAAGACCTTTTGGAGAAAATTTTTGGACGGGAAATGAGGGGATTTCGTGCACCCTATACAAGGATCAATCAGGCGGTAGTAAACGTTTTAGAGCGTCTGGAGTTTCAGTACGACTCATCCGAGACGGTAGCCTTGGGTGCCAAATGGAAGGGTTGTCCGTTTCTCCTGGAAAAGTTTAACGCTAATCTGCTGGAACTGGCATTGCCCACATTTCTGGACTCAAAAGGGAAAAAGATGTCATCTTATTTCTGGGCAATATTTGAAGGCCAAAGGGTTTCCAGCGAATACATTGATGCGGCCTTGCGGGCAAAAGAAACAGCCAAAGGTGGCCTCTTTATATTTTCAATCCACCCCTGGCATCTATATGTGGATTGTCAGGGGAAACCATTTGATGAGGAACAAGGAATAAAGAATTTAGAGAATTTGGAATATATCCTTTCCCGGTTAAAACAGATGCAGGGAGTTCAAATAATCCGACAGGATGCATACCTGGACCATTGGCTGCTCTCAAGATAAACGTGTAGTATTTTATTGCAATCATCGTGTGCAAACAATAGCCAAAATAAAATTTTAAATACCTTGCAATTTTCTTCATTTTTACTTTATTATTTATCTCCATGAGAAAAACCAGTTTTCTACCAATTTCCCTTTTTGAAAAATTCCAATGATAGCAGGGTAGGGGCGAAGCATTTGCTATAATTGGCATAGATGTGTTCATACCCAAGTGGCAAATGCTTCGCCCCTACTTTTTCAAAAAATAAAATTGTTACCAAGTTCCTATCAATCTCCCATGATTTCGTGAGGTACCATTGAACGAGCAAAAAACAGTTACGCCAAAGAATTTTCTCTTCGTCACCATCAGCGCCTTGATTGCTGACATCGCCTGGCACGTCGCCAGGGAAGGACACAACGTTAAGTTTTATACTGAAAGCGAAGAGGACAAAGAGGTCGGTGACGGATTCGTACAAAAAGTAGCCAATTGGGAAACCGAAGTCGCCTGGGCAGACGTGATCGTCTTTGACGATGTGCTCGGACAAGGGACAAAAGCACAACGATTACGACAACAAGGGAAAAATGTGGTCGGAGGAACACCGTACACGGACAAACTTGAAGACGATCGTAGCTTCGGACAAGAAGAACTCAAGAAGTATGGCATCCCAATCATCCCTTATAAGGAGTTCACAAACTTTGGAGATGCTATGACCTACGTCCACCAAAACCCCGGACGCTACGTCATCAAGCCAAGCGGAGAATCACAAAACACGAAAGGACTCCTCTTTGTCGGAGAAGAGGAAGACGGAAAAGACGTCATCCAAGTACTCGATGATTACAAAAAAGCCCTTGCGAAAAAAATACCGGTCTTCCAACTCCAAAAACGTATCACCGGAGTAGAAATCGCAGTCGGGGCGTTCTTTAACGGAAAAGAATTCGTCCTCCCCATCAACGTCAACTTCGAACACAAAAAACTCTTTCCGGGAAACCTCGGGCCATCGACAGGAGAAATGGGAACGGCGATGTTCTGGTCAGGACCAAACAAAATTTTCAACGCGACGCTCAAAAAGTTCGAACAAAAACTTGCAGAAGAACAGTACGTAGGCTATGTAGACATCAACTGCATCGTGAATAATAGCGGTATCTACCCGCTCGAGTGGACTTCGCGCTTTGGCTATCCCACCATCAGCATACAACAAGAAGGAATGCTCACCCCCATCGGAGAATTTCTCCATGGAATTGCCACCGGAAGACTCAAAGAAATCAAAATCAAAAAGGGATTTCAAATAGGCGTACGACTCGTCGTACCCCCATTCCCTTTCAAAGACAAGGAAACATTCAGGATCAAATCAAAGGACGCAATCATTCACTTCAAGAAAAAACCGGCAGAAGGAATACACATAGAAGACGTTAAACTCGTCAACGACGAATGGATTATCACGGGAAACACCGGAGTCGTGCTCATCGTATGCGGAACAGGGCAAACCATGAGAGAAGCACAAGCACAAGTCTACAAAAGAATCAAAAACATCATCATACCACACGTCTATTACAGAGACGACATCGGGGAGCGATGGTTCGAAGACTCAGACAAACTCCACACGTGGGGATATTTAAGAGAAACGTAAGCCGAAATCAGAGGCCATATCCCAGCAGTCAGAATATTGGAGACATAACAGGTATATTTTATGTTCACGTATAGGAATTTCAATCACCCCCCATAGTCCCCCCGTAAACTGGGGGAAACAGGGAGGAAAGTTGCCGAAGGCTAATTAAATGAGTTACTCATGATGGCCACAAAAGCCAATACCGGCTTGAAAAGGAGTACTTACTACGATACTATAATATTCCTGTGTCAAAACTTCTTTTTTTATAAGTTTTTTTTCAACCCTACTTAGCCTTATCAGGAGACAAAGATTGTTTATGAGAAAAAGATAGCCGCGCCTCGCTTGCAATGACAACGCACCATATGCCATCAAAGGCAAAGCCAGTGTCATTGCGAGGGTCTTTTCCGAAGCAATAACCCGCTTTCACAACGGGAGCATTTCCGATTTTTTGTAACCGTTCATAGGATCAGGGCAAAACAATCCAACAACCCAGACAGGGTTTCAGACCCTGTCAGGGTTAATACTACTGACGTTTCATTAAAACCTGGCAGAAGTCACAAAAAATCGGAGGATTTCAGATTTACCGTCACTTGAAGGACTATACTATCTTCATCGGCGAAAAGTCTCAGGTATCTGGGGTATTGGGGGCTACACGATAATCTGTGGAAACTGTTTCCTGGAAGGCCACTACCCATGATGGTTGAGGCGGTACTCTTGCCGTTCAAAGGAAAAATTGTGCATGATGGAACGCTGAGGCCATACAACATTTTTATTGGAGGCGGTATCCGATCCGGTTTAAATGAGGCGTATATGGCTGCCAAACAGCACAATCGGATTATCACTACCCTGGAACCGGAGGCCGCACCACAGACACAAGTCCATCATCAACAGAAGCCCGGCAAAGACTGGAAGCCTGTAGTAGAGGAGCTCGTGAAAGCATGTGAAAATTTGCAGAGAGGTTCTTCGGTTCAGAGCGCTGCTTTTGCCCTGCTTCGTAGCAGTGCACGGGCAGTACAATCGGCAGTGCAGTAAACGGATAATCTGGAAGAGCTTTGGCGTTTGAAACAACAGGTGCAAAAGGTATTGAAACAGCTCCAAACAGTTCTGGGCCGTGCCGAACAATAGGAGACTTCGTGCAAGTGGTATGTCTTAAAGCAGGAAACACACAAAGGAGAAAGGTTATTTACCATGAGTGAGTATCAATATTATGAATTTCGTGCAATCGACCGTCCCTTAACGGAAACTCAGAAATTAAAGATTTCAGCGCTTTCCAGCCGGGCTCATGTCACCTCACACATGGCATCCTTTGTTTATAATTATGGGGATTTCCGGGGGAATATTGGACAGCTCATGAGGGACTATTTTGATGCCATGGTGCATATGACTAATTGGGGTTCCAGGCGTTTCATGCTTCGTATCCCTTCATCCCTGATTGACACGAAAAAGGTAGAACGGTATTGTGTTTCAGAAGAAATCAATGCAATAGCGTATAAAGAAGGTGTGGTTTTAGACATGAACATGCACGATGAAGAGCTAGCCGAATGGACAGAAGGTGAAGGGTGGTTAGATGAGCTCATCGGATTAAGAGGTGAACTGATTCATGGAGATTTCCGGGCTCTCTATCTGGCATGGCTGAAGGCCGCAGAAAATGCAGTGAGAGCCAGCGTTATTGATGACGATACCCTGGAACCTCCTGTTCCACAGGGATTAAAACAATTCTCAAACTCACTTAAAACCTTTGTCAGTTTTTTCGGGATCGATGAAGCTATGCTTGCGGCGTCATCCCAGAAGAGTGAGATGCGGAAAGAGGAGCCTCTGCAACCTGAAAAATGGGTGGAGAAATTACCTATCGCGGAACAACACGACTTTCTCATGCGCTTAAGCCGGGGAGAACCTAATCTAACAGTACTTTTAAACAGACGTCTTCATGAGTTGACCAACAAGGCACAGTTCCCCGGTGAGGGTACAAACCCGGGGCAAAGGACGATTACGATGCTGATTCAGGCCGCAGAGGAATGGAGAAGGCGCAAACAAGAGGACGAGCATCGCAAAAAGGAGCTTGAGCGGAAACGTCGGATGGAAGAGTTGATCGTGAAAGAAAATGAGGTTTGGCAACAGGTGGAGAGATTGATCAAAGAGAAGAAGCCCAAGTCGTATGATAGCGCCATTGGCCTGCTCAAGGATCTCCAGGAACTTGCGGAATACCAGGGAATGTCAAAGGAATTTAAAGGGCGGATTGCAGAAATTCAACAGGCCTATTCAAGCCGGTCAGCTTTACGTGACCGGATACTCCATGCCGGGCTGATTTGAGAAGGGTATGCATCACTCCCTGGCTTCCATAAGTACTGTGCGAATTTCTATGATCCGTAACAAAAAAAATACGGGTGTGATAAATGAGATAAATGCTTTTGGACAGTATCCTTTTTCATTTGATAAGACAAAAAAATCTATGATTTTTTTGCTAGGGAAAATCTTTTTTGCTTGACAAAAGCCTTCTAATGGGTAACCCCTTTCACCTCATTCGACAATTACCCAATGTGTAAATATACCTGTTACAAATTTTCTACCTAGAACTTCTTTCTATGTCAATATTGTCTACCTTGCCTTTCAGTTTAGTAATACCATAAAATGTTGCTGATATCTTATTGCCGACTTTAATATCATCTTCTAAAGTAATCTTCTTTCCAGACGAGGATGTCGTTCTAGCAGTTATATCAAGCTCAACTTTGTTCCCGTCAGTATCTTTCACTATAAGAGCTTTTGCTTTCGGATCAACTGCAATCACCTCAACACATTTAAGTGCGTAATAATCTGATTTTCTAAGAGCAAAGTCTTTTTTTAGCTAATCCTTTAATCTCTTGTTGGCTTTTCTGGGGTACATAACTAGGTTCCATCCCTGCAATAACATAATACACACCCGGCGTTATGCTTTCCATTTTATATATTCCGTCCGAATCTGTTAAACCGTCTTTAATTATCTCTCTGAGAAATTGATCCTTGGAGCAAGAAACGATTGCCCCGCAAATTGGTTTGTTTGTTTTATCATCATAAACTCTCCCACTAATTTCATCTGCATGTACTACGTAGAAATTAAGGCATAATGAAAATAATAAATATATATTTTTTTGTTTTATAATCATCATTATTCCACTCCTTTCTCAAACTTTTAGTATTCTACGCTATTATTCCTTTCGAGACATCGATTTCGATAGTAAAGGCTCATAGCTAACAGTACCAATACAATAATTATGACTATTAGTATTATGATGAAGTATATATTCCATTTATCAATATAATGCTTCCAGTCCGATCGTTTAATAATTAATGAATTACTATTCTGAAGGGATGGAATGATTTTTAGGTGCAACACATCAGAAGGAATGGGCATAGCGCAGCAAAGCCGCAAACAATCCCCCCCTATCATGGGGGGTGAAGGGGGATGTAAAAAAACTTCCCCAAAAAAAAGAAAGATTTTACACGGTAATCCTGTATTAATCTTATCACTCTTTACTTTTATATCAAAGTCTATTCGTTGGGTCTCTCTGAAATTCTTGATAGTAAATGCGGCCTTGTCATTTTCTTCAATAATAGCGGGTGGCAGTTCTACCGGCATCGGATGACTTTCAAGGGATGAAATGGAATATCCGTCTTTCGTAATAAAATATATAACAAAAGTCGCTGTTCCACGACCGTTATAAGAAATCGTGCATCTAATTTTTTTTCTGACAAACTTTTTCTGCTTTCTCTTTTTCAGGAATATTATCCATGTTGCTAATATTGTAAAAGAGGACTTTTCGATTTTCATTTTTTTCGTATATTTTGGTTGCAACGGTTGTGATGACACTACTAAAAATAGCCAGTGCCGTTCCCACAAAAAGGTACTTTAATTTCCCGTTTAAATTCTTTTCTCGCATTTTAATTTATGACTCTGTTGATTAACTCTCATTTCGACAAAAAGAGAAAAGGGGCCACCTATAAGAACCCCTTAGAAGGCTTTTATCAAGCGAAAAAGATTTTCCAGTATCATTGGTTTCATAATAGATACTCGCCGATTTACGGAAGAATAACCAAGGCCAAACAATATGCCAATCCCCATTTGCATGAGGACAAGTTTCTGATTATTGAAAATATTTCTTCGCTTATTTCCTTGTGATAAGGCTTGTCCTCGTGAAAACGGGGATGTGATAGAATGCCCCTTCAAATTCCATATGCCATGATCTTGTCATAACAAACAAGATAGCACAACTATTCTTAATCACCAGCAATTTAATCGCCAATCCTTTCTTCCGTGCTAACAACGGGGGAGTTCTGCCGGGTGCTGCTGATAATAGAGCTTCAACTCCTCATAAAGCTCCGGGTGCTTTCGCTTCAGTTGTACCGCCTTTTCAAAGAAACATTCCGTCGCTACAGCAAAAAACTCCGCGGGATTTTTGGCGCCATACTTATCTAATACAGTCCGCCGGCCATGTGCGGCATCTTGTTGTAAATGCACATACTCCATGCCAAGCACCCGCGCCCACGCAACGTACATCGAGCGACGCGGTAAAATGGGTGAACCGTGGGCTTCGCCACCCTCCTGATCCAACTGATGGGCAAACTCGTGAAGCACGACGTTATGGCCGTCATGGATATCGGATGCCCCACGCAATACATCGTCCCATGATAACACAACCGCTCCGTGATGCCACGATTCGCCAAGCCGAACCGAATCACCCTCGAGCACAATTCCATTGCCCATCGATTCGCTCACATGTGCAACATATATACTCGGATAGACCAATATTGATTTCATTGTCGGGTAATAGTCTGTGTCACGGTGGAGCAGGAGCAGACACGCCTGTGCAGCAATGGTAACTCTGATCTCATCCGTCACTTGCAAGCCCTGACAACCTTCAAAATGCTTCTCGTCAAGGAATACCTGAACGTGGCCTTGAAGCTCCCGCTGATCAGCTTCAGGCAAGCAACGATAGAATAGCACATTGCTCTCGATGATTTTGAGCCATGATTGGGGTAATGGCGTAGCGCGCAAACGATCGCGCCGTCGTTGTTTAAAACTGAACATGATTAAGTTCCTCAATCATCCTTATCTCTTCTAAAATATTGAAACGGACTGTTATCACTTTCCCTGTGTTGATTATTTGCAGTTTTTGCGTCTTGCCCGTCAGTGCCAACTCTTAAACGTTACGCATGCACGGCAATCTGGCTGCTGTTCATTTTATCCACCTTCTTTTTTAAGATGTGCCAGCATCTGTTGAAAAGCCAAAAAATCAGCCTTATTTGCCAGTACCAGTAAAACATCGCCGCTTTCTATAACCATATCTCCTGACGGTATAACAAATTTACCTCCCCGACAAATAAGCATAATTAGACATTTCTCAGGAATATCTAAATCGCTGATCCTCTTACCCACCACTTCTGAATCAAACGGAACAATAACATCTATCATTTCTGCATCGATAGCTGCTGTCTTTTCGAATTCAATGGGATAGTACATCTTATTAGCAAGGGGAATGTCCAGCTTTAAAATTTTTGAAAGGATTGGAATAGACGTTCCCTGGATAAAAACTGACGTAATAACGACAAAAAATACGATATTAAAAATAGTATCCGCCTGTGAAATGCCTGCCATAAAAGGAAATGTCGCTAGGATAATCGGGACAGATCCACGAAGACCAACCCAGGCAATCATAACTTTCTTTCGCAGATTCATCTTAAAAGGCAAGAGACATAACAACACGCTGACAGGGCGGGCAACCACCATTAGCAGAAATGTCAGAAAAAAACCCAGCCCCTATTTGTGGAACAATATGCGAAGGAAAAACAAGCAAGCCCAAGGTTATAAACATTACAATTTGTGCAAGCCAGGCCAAACCATCGTGAAATTTCACGAGCATCTTTTTATTTGGAAACTCTGCCTTCCCCAGCATCAAACCGGCAAAATATACCGCAAGGATTCCGTTGCCCTTCAGAAAAACTGCAATTACGTATGTCAGCAGCACGAGCGAAATCATTATGACCGGATACAGTCCTTCGTATTCCAGTCTCAGACGGTTAATGAAAAGCACAATAAATCTCGCCATGAGATAGCCTATGAGAGCTCCCACACTCATATCCAGCAAAAATCTGGGAATCAAGGCGACAATACCCATATCTTTCACCGTCAGGATACTGATAAATCCAGCAGTCAAAAAAATGGCCATCGGGTCATTACTGCCCGACTCAAACTCAAGCAGCGGCTTCAAAGGCTGCTTCAGACTTATTCGTCTGGACCTTAAAACGCTGAATACAGCGGGGGCATCAGTTGAAGAAACTATGGAACCAAGAAGCATCCCTTCCAAAAGAGAGAATTTTAGGATATAAACGGCAAAGAATCCGGTAAAGATTGCGGTCATTAACACCCCTGCCGTCGAAAGGATAGCTCCCGGTAAAATGATTGATTTGGTCTCTTTCCAGTTGGTATTAAGCCCTCCGGAAAAAATAATAAAGATGAGTGCCACAACGCCGACGGATTTGGCTATCCTCGCATCATCAAAATAAATGCCACCAATTCCTTCTGAACCGGCAAGCATCCCGATTGTCAAAAATATCAATAAGACAGGGATTCCAAACTTATCGGAGAGCTTGCTCGAAACTACGCTCACAAATATTAATACCGCAACCCATAATAATACAGTTTCAATCGTCATACGAAATCATCTTTTCATTCTGTTATGTTTAATTCCTTTTTCTTTTGACCATCATGTACAGTAAACGTATTAAACAAGTTGACCTGTGCTGGTCATTGCGAGCGGTGGCGAAGCCGAAGTTGCGAGCTCAAGCGTAGCAAACCCATGAGATTCCTCGCTTTGCTCGGAATGACAGTCATAGAGAGATCGCTTCGGATTAGCACCCTCGCAATAGACAACTTTCTCTATGCGTTTACTTTAGCTTGATCATACGAAGAACAAAGAAAGGAGAAGAAATGTCAGACCTTGAAAATCGAATATAAAATCTGATCTTTCTCCCTCTTAAAACTTCTCTGTGTTTTCATTTGTTCGCTTATCCGCAGGGCGGCTTTTGTTACCGCACTTAAACTTACACCAAAGATTTCTCTAGTCCTCTTATTATCTAATCCACTGTGTGTCTTCAAGGGGTATATGCATACATCTCTGGCTCTTTGCGGTATGCGTCTTTTCCTCTGTACTAACTGACTTCGTTCTATTTCAAAATACCTTCCTACTTCATCCAATACCTTTTCTACAACCCCGTTATCCCCCCCACCGTTTTCTGTGGCAATTCTTTATCTCTTACAGAAAGTCGATTGATAAATTTCTTTTGTACCCACCCGACAAACTCTTCACTTCCCAGGATGATCCCATATTTGACCTCATCCAGAAAGTTCTTTTCCTGCCCCGATTTTTCTCGTATTAACTTCCTGTATTCGATCCCCGATTCCTTTTCACCTTTCCCGAATCGCTTTAAAATCTCCTCACAGAACACCCAATGATGGAGCTTCTTTGTCTTAACATAAGCATAATATGGTCTTTATTTTTTGCAGTACGTTTTTTTCGTCCCTGACAAGAATCCCTGAAATCTCAATGATACGATCATTATGATAAGGAATGAAAATAATGCGATACCTGCCTATTACTTTCCGAAATCGTCCTTGCCATTCTTTCTCTTTTAATTGGCAAACATTACCACGAAACGGGTCTTCTTTCATACCGTCAATGGCTTCAGAAATATTCAGCTTGCGATCCCGGGGAAGCTTCTCAAATTGTTTTTCTGCTTCTTTAGAAAGCCGAATAGTCCATTTCATAGAAAATTATGGTTCGGTTTTTATCTTCCTTTTGAGATCGTCCCATGACACATACTCCCCTTTCTTTAATTGCGCTTCTCCTTTTCTAATTAAGGCTTCCGCCTCAGGTGTCAGAATGTCATCGGAATCAACTAGCCTCTTAGGTCTGATAAGCACGGCACCCTTGCTTTCTTTTACTTCAACAAAATCACCTTCTTTAAGGCCTAAATCTTCGCATATCTCTTTAGGAATAACAACCTGGCGACGCTGACCAACCTTACTAATAGACATAGCCCTTCTCCCATAATAGATGATGTATGAACTGTCGTGTTCGTACGATCAGATTATCAGATGAAGAAAATTTGTCAAGTTAAAAGGACTATATAAATACAACTCTTCACTTTAGGGAACCGGTGGAGTCAGACCTTGATAATAGAATACAAAATCCGGCCGTTCTCTTTCATTAATCTTCTTCGTATTTTCATTTGTTCGCTTATCCACAAGGCGGCCTGTGTTACCGCACTTAAACTTACATCAAATACACCCCCAATCATCTTATTATCTAATCCACTGTGTGTCTTTAAGAGGTATGTGCATACATCTCTGCCTCCTTGCGGTACACGCGTTTTCCTCTGTAATAACGGACGTCAGTTTACTTCAAAATACCTTACAACTACATCCGTCACCTGTTCTACAATCCCATCGTTCCCCATCATCGATTTCTGTGTCAATTCCCCATCTCTCGCCGGAATGCAATTGACAACCTTCTCTTGTACTCGCCAGACAAACTCTTCGCTTCCCAAAACGAGCTCATATTTGACCTCAACTACCTTCTTCACAATTCTTGCTTGCCGGTAAAACAAGGCGGAAATCCCTGAAGTAACTGGTCGGCTTGTTACAGTGTTAGATGTGATGTTGATAATGCGGTTTATACCAATCAGCCGTTTGCTGAGTCATTTTTTGATGCGAAGGCTGATCCATTGTTTTCTTATTAAAAAAACCACCGATCTCTTTTTTCAGGAAAATTGTTAACTTAACGTTTTCCTCTTTCACGATCAGTTGGTCCGGAGAGGGTAGAAAATCTTCGAGGACTCTTCGTTTTACTATAGGTGCGTCAGTGTGCTTAATTTTGTTCTTCTTACATCTTCCTCCCTTTCTCCAATATCCCGCTCAGTAAATGCAGAGACCATTCCCTCTATATAGTATTGCTGTGTAAAGACTTCTTTTTTTGTAAGTTTTTAACACACCCCTGAATTCCCTGAGGTAGGTCAAACGTCCCCGGTACGTATCAACTAATTTAAGGTCTTGGAATTTCAATCCCCCCAGCCCCCTCAGTAAACGAGAGGAAACAGGTGAAAAAGTCGCCGAAGGCCTAATTTAACACGTTTACGAGAACGCTAAAATGAGCAGTTTAAAACAATTGAGTAATTATTATTGACATGCAAGTATACGATTGTATACTTAAATACATATTATAATAAATATTATCCTGCACATACTTCTCTTTTATCAAGTTGTTTTACAACCCCATAGCCCCATTTGCTAATGCTGATTGTGTTGCGCCTCGATCTTATTTGAGAAGAATGAATAAGAGATCTTTAAATAGTCCTGTATATTTTTTGAAAGGAGTTGGGAATATGTATTATGACCTTGCTTGTAAAGGATGAACAAGAGATGTTTAAGAGTATCACAATTTTACGAAAGGAGTAGGAAATATGAAGCTGACAAGAAGAACTTTCCTGCAGGTGGCAGGCGCAACGGGAGCAACTTTTTCCCTTGCCGACAAAACTATGGCATTCAGGCTCCTAAAACCCGCAGTGGAAGTAGGAAATCCATTAGATGCTTACCCTGACCGCACATGGGAGAGCGTATACCGGGATCAATATCGATATGATCGTTCGTTTACCTATACGTGTTCTCCGAATGATACTCATGCCTGCAGGGTGAGAGCCTTTGTGAGGAACGAAGTGATCATGAGAGTCGAACAAAACTATGATCACCAGAATTATTCAGATCTGTATGGAAATAAGGCCACGAGGAACTGGAATCCCAGGATGTGCCTCAAGGGATTTACCTTTCATCGCAGGGTTTACGGGCCTTACCGGTTAAGGTACCCGCTTATCAGAAAAGGTTGGAAACAGTGGGCAGATGACGGATTTCCGGAATTGACACCGGAAAATAAGACAAAATATATGTTTGATGCCAGGGGGCAGGACGAACTTTTAAAGGCGTCATGGGACGATGCCTGGACATATGCCGCAAAAGGGATTATCCATATTACCAAGAAATACAGCGGTGAAGAAGGTGCAAAAAAATTAATAGAACAGGGATATCCGAAAGAGATGGTGGATGCCATGAAGGGCGCTGGCACACGCACCTTCAAGGGCCGTGGCGGAATGGGTCTTTTGGGTGTCATAGGGAAGTACGGGATGTACCGGTTTAACAATACGCTTGCCTTAGTTGACAGTCACAACAGAGGATTAGGGCCGGATAAGGCATTGGGCGGGAGAAACTGGTCGAATTATACCTGGCATGGAGATCAGGCCCCCGGACATCCCTTTGTGCACGGATTACAGACATCAGACGTTGATATGAATGATATACGGTTTTCAAAGTTGGTCATCCAAACGGGAAAGAATCTTATCGAAAATAAGATGCCAGAGGCCCACTGGCTCACTGAGGTAATGGAGAGAGGCGGAAAACTGGTTGTCATCACGCCAGAATACAGCCCCTCCTCTCAGAAAGCAGATTACTGGATACCAATCAGGTGCAATACCGACACGGCGCTTTTCCTGGGTTTAACCAGGATATTGATGGATGAAAAGTTATACGATGCAGATTATGTGAAGAAGTTTACCGATTTCCCTTTGCTTGTCAGGACAGACACCCTGAAAAGATTACAGGCAAAGGATATCTTCCCTGATTATAAACTGGAAGATATTTCTCAGGGTCCAAGTTTCAAAATGCACGGGTTGCATGATGATCAAAGAGAAACGATTGGTGATTTTGTTGTATGGGATGCAAAGACGAATGGTCCAAGTCCGATTACCAGAGATGATGTTGGCGATAAATTGACGGCCAAAGGGATCGATCCTGTACTTGATGGCACCTTTAAGGTAAAGACGGTCGATGGCAAAGAGATCGAGGTCATGCCTCTCTTTGAGATGTACAAGATACACCTGAAAGATTATGATATAGACACGGTAGTTGAAATAACCAATTCACCGAGAGAGCTCATTGAAAGGCTGGCGCATGATATTGCGACCATAAAACCGGTGGCAATTCATTACGGTGAAGGCATCAACCACTGGTTCCATGCAACGCTATTTAATCGGTCGACGTATTTACCTCTTATGTTAACAGGCAATATAGGCTATAAAGGTTCTGGTTCTCATACCTGGTCTGGTAATTACAAGGCCGGCAATTTTCAGGCATCCAAGTGGAGTGGCCCCGGCTTTTATGGATGGGTTGCTGAGGATGTGTTTAATCCAAATCTTGACCCATACGCGCCTGCAACGGATCTGAAGGTAAGGGGCCGTGCGTATGACGAAGAGGTGGCATACTGGAATCATAATGACAGGCCGCTGATTGTTAATACTCCCAAGTATGGCCGCAAATGCTTTACGGGGAAGACACACATGCCTACACCGACAAAGGTTATGTGGTTTACCAACGTGAATCTGGTCAACAATGCAAAGCATGTATACCAAATGTTGAAGAATGTGAATCCCAATATCGAACAAATTATGTCCACTGATATTGAAGTGACGGGCTCTATCGAGTATGCAGACTTTGCGTTTCCGGCAAACTCCTGGGCGGAGTTTGAAACGCATGAGATTACAAGCTCATGCTCTAACCCATTTGTTCAGATATGGAAGGGTGGCATAAGGCCTGTTAACGATTCAAGAGACGATGTGATGATCCTTGCGGGCATGGCAGCAAAGTTGGGAGATTTGCTCAGGGACATGAGGTTCAGAGATTATTGGAAGTTCGCCCTGGAAGGCAGGCCCGAAGTGTATATCCAGAGATTGCTGGATGGAAGCACAACCTTAAAAGGGTACACTTTTGATGCTATTGTGAATGGGAAATACGGGGAACCGGGCGTTGCCCTGTTGCTTTACAGGACTTACCCAAGGCAACCATTCTGGGAACAAGTACACGAGAGTCTGCCATTCTATACTCCAACGGGAAGATTACAGGCGTACAATGATGAGTCAGAGATCATTGAATATGGTGAGAATTTCATAGTCCATCGTGAAGGACCTGAGGCTACCCCGTATCTGCCTAACGTTATCGCCAGCACAAATCCCTATATTCGTCCGGATGATTATGGAATCCCTGAGAGCGCAGAACATTGGGATGAAAGAACGGTCAGGAATATCAAGAAGTCGTGGGCAGAAGTAAAGCAGACGAAGAATTTCCTATGGGAAAAAGGCTATAAATTCTATTGCGTGACACCGAAATCAAGACATACGGTGCATTCACAATGGGCGGTAACAGACTGGAACTTTATCTGGAACAATAATTTTGGCGATCCCTATAGGATGGACAAGAGAATGCCTGGCGTGGGTGAGCATCAGATTCATATAAACCCACAAGCAGCTATGGATATGGGCATCAACGATGGTGATTATGTGTATGTTGACGCAAATCCCGCCGACAGACCATACGAAGGCTGGAAACCGAGCGACCCATTTTACAAGGTGGCCAGGCTCATGTTGCGGTGTAAGTATAATCCAGCATACCCCTATGGAGTGACCATGATGAAACATTCTGCATGGATTTCAACGGAAAGAAGTGTAAAGGCTCATGAGTCAAGACCAGATGGCCGGGCTCTGTCGGCTGATACAGGGTATCAATCCAGTTTCCGTTATGGTTCCCAGCAGAGTATCACGCGGGATTGGTCAATGCCAATGCATCAGTTGGATAGTTTATTCCATAAATCGAAGACAAGCATGAAGTTCATTTTTGGGTATGAGGCTGATAACCACGGTATTAACACTACACCGAAGGAGACGCTGGTAAAGATCACCAAAGCTGAGGATGGAGGTATAGGTGGTAAAGGGTTATGGGACCCTGCAAAGACGGGTTATACGGCAGGGAACGAGAATGATTTCATGAGGAGGTACCTGAGTGGCGAATTAATAAAAATAGAAAAGGCATAGGCTCTTTCAATACGTCAACCGTGAGCTGACAGGTGGATATTCATACCTGTTAGCTCACTGAAGACCGATGAAGTGCCAATTTGTTTTTTAAATTTTGATGGATTTGTTTATGAAGTATTCGTTAAAGGAAGGAAGGCCAATATGAAGAACTACAAAATACATGGCTGGAAGTTCTGTTTGATTTATATCTTTGGATATTTCATATTCTGTGGGTTGCCAGAAAGTCTGGCTGACGAGAAGAAAAAGTATGAGCCAATAGTGCATGGGGTAATGATTGTATCAATGAATATCCCATTGCTTGAAACTATTGGGAACAAGGTTAATGTTGATGTTGTCATTGGTAACGAGAGGACAACAAATGTGACCACGATATTGACGATAACCTGCCTTACAACAAAACAACTCATTGGACGCGAGGCAGAAACATTGGATGGCTTGTCGTCAAAAAGAATCGTTTATAGCTGGGATACCAGCGGACTAAAAGAAGATACTTATACAATACGGGCGGAATTGGAAAAAGTACCCGGCGAGACATATGTCGATGATAATTCACGGCAGGTGAATATTTTCATGATTCCTTAAGCCACTGATAGAAAATTATTATTCCTGAAATTGTTCCTGAAAACGTATTATCACTCGACATTTCCCTCACAGATTAGTCTTTGACGGGCATGTTAGACGCTAACATCAACCAAACCATCACCCAAATCATAGGGAAAGAGTTTGGTATCGGATTCCATCCAGGTCACGTCCGAAAACTCTTAAAGAAAATGTGCTTTTCTGTGCAGAGGTCAACAGATAATTGGTTACCGCTGATATCAGGAAGAAAAGCGAATGGATACGTCACACGTACCCGAATTTAAGAAAACCATCAAAGACGAAGGGATGATAATCGTGTATGAAGATAAAGCATCATTTCGTCGGTCCGCTACTTTACATCAAACCTGGGCGCCTGTAAATACCCAGTCGAAGGTGCTATCCAAAGGGCAATACAACCGCCAGAAGATATTTGGAGCGATTGAACTCTCTTCAGGGAAATTTTTCATAAACACAAAGGGAAAGACTTTCATACTGAAACCCATATCGAGTCTCTTGAAAAATTAATAATCAAGCCTTGCGGTACGACGGACGACGACCAGCAGCACTGGGATGGCGAGGAGTTGCGAGCCGATGGATATGAAGATCAGGGCAGACACTGACCTCTCGTAACTGTATCCCATCAGCATACTTCCCAGGAACCAAGAGACCCCATAACAGAGGTCAAAGCACCCATAGGCGAAGCCGCGCCGACCCGCCGGGGACATCCGGGCGACGGTCGCCTTGAACATTGCCTTCTGTGCCCCCATGCCAAGTCCCCACAGAATCATTGCCGCAAATAATCCGGCGCGGTGACCACCGAAGGCCAGGGGAGCGATGGGCGCAGTGAACAAGCAGATACCGAGCAGAGCGCGCAGGCCCACCCGATCGAACAGGAGTCCGGAACCCAGTGCGGACAACGCTTGCGAGCCCATTACCACGGCGTACAGGACAGGTATCCTCGCCTCAGAGAGCAGTTCATTCCCGTGGACGTGATAGGCAACCAGGGGAAAATCCAGGCTCCCCGCCGCGATCAGCGACGCAGCGACGAGAAAGAACCAGAACGACCGCGTCAGTGGCAGATTGGTCGTCGCGGCTGCGGTCGTCTCCAGCACCCTCGGTTTGGAATACGTCAGTGCCCCTATCGCGAGAGTTACAAGCGTCAGCAGGGCTGGGATCGCCAGTGACCCGAGGCACGTCCGATAGTCGGCATGAAAATAGAGGGCGGCCGAGATTGCCAGCGGGCCGACCACCGCGCCGATCTGCCCCAGCGCCTCCTGCAGACCGAAACCCCAGCCTCGCCCGACAACCTGGGCTGCATGCGAGAGAATGGCGTCACGGGGCGGATTGCGGATCGCCTTGCCCGTTCGCTCCAAGGCGATCAACGCAGCCACCCACCCCCAGTGGCCCGCCAGGGCCAGGAGCGGTACGGCTGCCATGTTCAGGCTAAAGCCGACCAGCGCGATGCCCCAGTAGCGCCCGGTACGATCGGCCAGATAGCCTGACCCGAAGCGGAGGCCGTAACCGATCAACTCCCCCAGGCCAGCGACCATCCCCACCGTCCCGCCACTGGCCCCCAGTGCGGCGAGATAGGGGCCGAGGACGCTGCGTGCACTCTCATAAGTCGCGTCGGCAAACAGGCTCACCACCCCGAGCAAGATGATTAGGTGTGATGCCTCCCGATACTGACTCGGCCTATCCCCCGGAGAGGTTATCGGTCGTGAGGTCATGTTGCACCAGCCTCCCGCCCCTTACCAACGAACCATGAGGATACCGTCTGTATAAAACGGCAAACACAGAATCTCTCGATATCTATATGAAGTTGCCATGTCTTCTTGTCACACATTGTAACTTTTTTCGTGTCAAATCTTTCCTGCATTTTCGCCAATCGCCGTCTCTGGATTATGCAGATGGTATAATCAGGCTTAAAACTCATTAACCGAACTTACGCAAAAAGTGTAGCCGAAGCGGTACTTTTGCATAGTGAGCAAGTCGTAAGTGGTTGAATAATACGGGTCGAGAATTTTTGCCGGCGATGTAGTGTATGAATAGTGAGGATTGTGTTG
>AYTS01000146.1 GCA_002009475.1 Candidatus Brocadia carolinensis
TGCCATACAGAGAAATTGATCAAAGCATGAAAAGCTTTTTACTTTGTGATTGCCTTCGTAACGCTGAACACATTTGCGAAATTCATGCATGGGTAAAAAATCGATTACTTGTGAGAAAACAGTTTTTCCTATATTCATGAGCCATTCCTTTCCGTTTGTTATGAAGAATAGAATGGCTATAGTATACTTTGAATTTCAAATCGATTACGACCTTTTTTGCTTGTATTTCTCTTGAATTATAATACTTACAACAAATATTTATTCAAACGTCCGGACAGTAGTGATGAAGCCTATTATGGCGAGGCATTTTATAATGCCTTCAACAACAGCCCGGTTAATGAACTGCTGTACGAAATAGCAGAATGTAACAGTTGCCAGTTCATCTATCTCACCGAAGTGTTAAACGATATGGGCATGGGGCTGCTTTACAATGAATGGCTTGCCAAAGAAATGCTGAGGGTGCATTACAGCAAACTGCCACATATTGTATATCATGATCAGCTTGTAAGCATACTAAGAAAACACTTTAGGAACAAACAACAACCTACCTTGATGGATTTTGGCTCCGGCTATGGCAGGTTTGTGGAAATGTCGGTACAAAAAGGCTTTAATACATTTGCTTTCGATATTTCATCAGACAAAAATAATTTTATGGACAATATGGGTGTTACCATCATCAACAACCTTTCTAAGTCAAAAAATTTCTTTCATGTAATATGGGTAAACCAGGTGCTTGAACATATTTCTGCCCCGTTAAATATAGTAAAGCAATTAGCCGAAAGCTTAACAGGAGATGGATTAATTTATATTGCCGTGCCCGATTGCAGCAACATAAAAAAAATAATGGCACAAAAACCGCTTTCGCAAGAGCAATTCAAACTGTTATCGCCTCATCAACATATTAATGCCTTTACAAATAAGACGCTGAAATTGCTGGGCATTAACAGTGGGCTTACACCTTTGGGCATGGGCGATTTTTTAAAATTGTACAATAATAAACTCACCCCGGCAGAATTGAAATTCCTGATAAAAAAGACAATTAAAAAATTCAGGTGACAGTACCGGTTTACTGTTTAAAAAGAAATAAAAAGAGCGTATAAGCATAGCAGATATACAGGGCAAGATTGTGATAAGTCTACGAAACTGGCGGCTGAGGTTACTCGAAATTTATTCAGGCTATTGGATGAAAGTGTCGCTTGCTATAACCACGGCAACCAGCTCCACTGCTGGGGCAGGATGAATGTGGTTCGCTACGCGGGTTCGGGCATCGCAATGGACAATCGCTGTAGCTTCAGGAGCGATAACAGCTCTAATATGATTGGTGTAAACAGGCGCTGCATGCTTTCTACACACAGCCAACATGCAGTAATCAGCATTGGAAACAATTGTGGCTTTAGCGGCACCGTTATTGGCGCTATGGAAAAAATTGAAATAGGCAATGATGTGCTGTGCGGCGCCAATACACTTATTACCGACTTCGACTGTCACGGTATATTGCCGCATGAACGCAAAACATCCCCCGGCGACTCAAAGCCTATCTCAATCGGCAACAATGTTTTTATCGGCTATGGCACCGGGGTGCTTAAGGGTGTTAGCATTGGAGACAACAGCGTTATTGACGCTAACAGCGTAGTAACAAAAAACATCCCAGCCAATGTAATTGCAGGAGGCAACCCTTGCAAAGTGATAAAAGAATTAGGGGTCATCGCGTAGTCGTGTGGGTCATTTTATATTTCCTTGAGCATACAGGTAAGGATTTTCAGTCGGAGATACTCCTCGTCACGTAACCCGTAAGCCCTTCTTTGGATTACCCGAATCTTATTGTT
>AYTS01000147.1 GCA_002009475.1 Candidatus Brocadia carolinensis
GGAGAAACACGAAGTTGGAATACGATAAAACAAATATTACAGACGCATCAGGTAGTAACCGTAGTCCTGCCCGATGCAGATGGTATCCATGTACACCATGTTCGGGTAGCAACCGAAGTGGAGGCAACACAAGGGGAGATATACAAAAAACTCGGAGTTGATCCACAGGCGATAAAAAGAAAGCGGATAACCTTCAAAAAAACAGCTTTGTAGTGAGGAAAATATTTGAAGACCCTTGTATACCAGCTACTTATGCTCTTAAATGCGTAACTTAGGTTAGTGCATTTCGTCGTACTCCAGGATCGTAATCTTTACTTGTTCTGTCTTTTTCTCTCCAATATGGACCAGGGCACCCGGCGGAAGGCCTGCTTTTCTTGATCTTTCTTTTATTAATTTCGCCATATTTAGTATATTGTTTCTTCGATCGTTAAACAATTTGCGGATTTATTTGAAGAATACGGACATGCCGTGGGGCAATTGTCCGGTTGAAGCCATTGGTGTCCACTCTTGCAACGGCATATCTTTAGTCTGCTGCGCATCAACTGATTTGGCCATTGTTTAAAAAAAGGGAATAGGGCATTACTGACGGAGGTGAATGCTTCCTGTCGTTCTCCCGCATTCTTTGCGCTTTTTAATAACTCCGCCCCTTCAAGAATATGCTGCATCATGTGTTGGCCAGGCCCTTCTGGTTCAGTCTGAACACCCATATTGGCGGCATCAATAAGACCCTGAGCCAGGCTGGATGTCTCGCCGGATCCTCCTTTTACCATATAACTATAGATGTATTGGTATCCCATCAAGACTGTCTGAAAATGAATATATGACCGCTTTCCGATCGTAATTAACGTATCCGTATTATGGTCATGTCCTTCATGCGCACGCACGGAAATGGGAAAGGTGAAAGTCAAACATAAAAGCACAAAAGCGATATTCCTCAAATAATTATTTTTTACCACATCACACTCCTTTAAAATAATGGCGCAAAAATACTTTGCACCGTTTTCCCTCACATATTCTTAACGCAGCATGCCCGTCACCAAATCGACCACCCCTTGATCCTCTCCTTCGCAAAGAGGAAATAAACGGGTGGTAAAAAATTTACACAATTTTCTTTATGCGTTTACTATAAATATTGAGTCCCATGCTGGTTCACTCTTTCATGCCTCGTCGTGAGCGCTCCGCCGAAAGAGTGAACCAGCAATGACCAGCAATGAGCGCTACTATTCAAGGTTATTTTGTATAGCTCAGCACCTTCAGAGTTTGACACCGCCTTCCGGTTTTTTCTCTTTGTCGTTGTCTTCCTCCTTTTTCAGAAATTCATCCAGGATTCCACCCAGTTTTTCCATACCCTTTTTAATTTCCTCCATAGAGCGCTGCAATGCCTCATCCACTTTTTTCGATGCAACATCACCCAACTTTTTCATTTTTTCTTCGTATTCGGGCATTTTTTGTTTTATCTCTTCCAGGGCTTCATCCATGCGTTTTGATAATTTCTCACCAAACTCTTGTACATTTTTCGTAATGCCTGAAAAGGAATCCTCCGCCTTTATCGTCTCTCTTGTTTGTGCATAGTCTACCCTCCATTCTCCATTCTCATGTATAAGAATCGTTTGGAATGGAACAGAAGTTTCCGTGCCGTGTTTCTGCGTTCGGACTGTAGTATCGATAGTAGTAAGGTCGCCATCAATAACAATCTTGCCAAACGTTACCACTGAGTCTTTGAATTGTTCACTGGATGCATCTATCAATGTGCGAGTTGATGTAGTCGAATATTTCCGGCTATTTTCAATATCCTGAACCTTCATGGCATCCCAAAAGCATTGCGCCACTTCCTGTGGAGATTTATCTTTGCGACATCCAGACGTAAAAATACTGATCAAAAGAGCCAAACAAATACAACCCCAGTGCAATCGTCCCAAAATCATTTTAATCCCTCCTCAAATCTGTTAATAGACGCCTTTGTCCCATAGGAATAAACTCTATAAATATATGGCTTTTATGGTATTTTCTCAAGTGAATTATGCAATGGCCATTTGATTGGGATGGTAAACGCGGGATGGGCAAAGTTGACCTCTGAGGAGTAATAATGTTCTTATTTCCTTTCGATTGCCATAGGCAAAATTTGTCCTTGAGTGTCCATGTAAATTCGCTATACTTTCACTAACTTTTTTCCCTTGTAACCATATCAATTTATTCATTCGATTTCTCATTATGGAGGCTTCATAGAATACGATGAAAATGAAGGCGGGTCTGATTGCACTTCTTATCGTTATTTCGTCTTTCATTGTTTTGAAGCACAACTCAGTGTGCGGACAAACGGAAAACGAGAAATCCCATGCAACCAAAGAACCGATTGCCACTGAAGAGGTAAACACGTTAGATACCCTCACTGGCGTTGTTCAGTTAATAACAGAATTAAGGAAAGAAATCGAAAGCGAAGAGAAGAAGTACCATGAAGCGCAAATACAGGAAGACAGAACGGAAATCAAAGAAGAAATTGATAAGCTCAATGAACGGTTAGAATCTCTTAAAACAAATTTTGAGGAAATAGCAACGGGTTTGGACCTGGAAACGTTTTATCAAAAACCTCAAAAACGTTTTGACTGGAAGGAGGAAATTCAAACCCTGGTCGGACCGATTGTTAATGACTTAAAAAATATGACCGCCCGTCCCCGGTTAATAGAAAATTTGCGAACACAAACAGCTTACTATGAGAAGCAAATTTCCCTGGTAAAAAATGCCCTGAAAAATATCCACGCGATTGCTGCCCAGGTCAAAGACGAAGCCTTGAAAGAACAACTCATAGATCTGGAAAATACCTGGAATAGCAAAGGAAGGCAAATTTCGAGTCAACTTACCATTGCAAAATATCAATTGGCTGACAAATTAAGCGAAAGAAAGACGTTGCTTGAATCGGGTAAAAATATTGTGCGGGTATTTTTCAAGAGCCGGGGGAGAAATTTTATTTTATCCGTATTTGCATTCCTTTTTGTATTCTTTTTGCTTCGTTACGTCCATAGTCACATCTATAAAGGCAGTTTTATTCACAAGACGGTTGCAAATTCGTTTTACATTCGCCTTGCAGAGGTGCTGTATTATGTATTCACCTTTGTTGGCGCCACCGGGGCGTTGTTGATCGTATTGTATCTTTGTGGTGATTGGGTACTTTTGGGTATTGCGTTCATTTTTATTTTAGGCCTCATCTGGACAGCGAAACAAACCCTTCCTCGTTTTTACGAGCAGGGCACCCTCTTGTTAAACCTTGGAACAGTAAAGGAAAATGAACGGGTGCTGTACAACGGCCTTCCATGGAAGGTGGTTTCGTTACAACTCAATACTCAATTAGTTAATCCGGAATTGAAAGGCGGAAGGATCAGGATTCCCATAAGAGACCTGAAAGATATGAGATCACGCCCGTACCATCCTGACGAACCCTGGTTTCCTTGTAAAGAGAACGACTGGGTTGTGCTTGCAGACGGAACGTTTGGTAAAGTAGTCACACAGACCCCTGAAGTTGTGCAACTCATCGTTGGCGGTGGAAGCCATAAAACGTATCTTACGACAGAATTTTTAAAACAAACCCCGCTCAACCTGTCCAGAAGCTTTTCCGTGAGGATTACGTATGGCATCGACTACCGACATCAGGCAATAGCTATTACCGAGGTTCCGTCTAAGCTGAAAGAAGCGGTTAACGCAGGACTTATCAACGAAGGCTATCGAAATGACCTCCTTAACCTGAATGTGGAATTTAAAGAAGCAGCCGATTCATCCCTGGATTACTTGGTTTCCGCTGAATTTTCAGGCCGGATTGCAGGAGACTATTACAAACTTTCCAGAATTATGCAAAAGGTCGCCCTGGAGACATGCAATAAATATGGGTGGGAAATTCCTTTCACAACATATACCGTCCATACCGTTCCATCAAACGACTTAGCCCCTAGGCTTAATCCTAGAAGCGCATGACGAACCGTAGCAATCAATACACACCATCTTTTAACCTTTTACCATGCCCTTTTTAACACTACCCGTGCTGGACTGCCATCTCCGTCCTTTATTTTCAATGGCAACGCAATCAGTTCGTAATTCCCCGGTTCTATTCGATTCAAATCAAGCCCTTCAATGATAATGACGCCTTTCTTCAAGAGTATGTGGTGGGCATCTGCATGCATGTTGTCAAATTGATCAACGGAAAGATAATCTATCCCTATCAGTTTTACGTTATTCTCCGCTACATAGTCGGCAGCCTCTTTTGTGATGTAAACAAAATCTTTGGTAAATTCGGCGCGTTTCCAATAGGTTGAGTTGATCGTTTTAAAAATAACCCTCTCGCAATTTTTTATTGTTAATGATTTTAAATCCTCTACGTCAATTTTTTCTTTGTTTTTTATATCAACTACCGTTGCCTTTCCAATAAGAGCATCTAAGGGGATTTGGTCAACGGTGATTCCGTTTTCATTAATATGGTACGGTGCGTCGATATGAGTTCCGCAATGAGAGCCAAATTTTAATTCAGACAGATTCCATGTGTCACCGCGGGAAATTACGCTTGTTTTTCGAATGGATACCGCTGGGTCTGTGGGCCAGGTGATGAGGGTGTCCGATATGGTAAGCGATACATCGTAAAAAGAGGGATTCATAATTTCATCAGGATGTGCGTGATCTCCTTCTCCGAGATTCCATCGTCACTTTTCCCGTACGAGAGGTATCCCGTATATTATTTCATTAAAATGTATACACAAACAATGGTCGATGCGAGGAGTGGAACGATGCGGCAATCTCGTGATTGCAAAGGGCTTAATATTGCTTCGTTGCCGCTCGCAATCACGAAAAAAGCAGATAACCCTTTTTATGAAATGCACTTACCGGGAATCCTGAGCAGATACGATGATTACGCAACTATTCTCCGTCGTGAATTATCCACGACGGGCAGTCATGGAGAGGTGAGGGTTGCGGCAAACTTTAGCATTTCGCTTTTGTTCAAATCCGAGGTAAGGCAATACGTAACGCCATCTTCTACCCATAGTACAGAGTTAAAGCCCTGGCGGTTTCCCAGGTAAAATTCTTTATGCCCCAACTGTGCACGTTCAAGATTCGTAATAGGAACGCCACCTTTCCGGACAACCTGGAGTGATAGCTTATTACCCCCCTTATCAAAAATTACACATGGACTGCTTGTTCCGTAAAATCTGGATGGCATCCCTTCTTTGATGTTGACTTGTTCTGCGTTGAGGAAAGGAGATGAACTCCTCAGTCTCGTATTTATCGTGTTTCCAAGGTATTTATTAATATTGTCTACCACGGAAGTTTTTTTCGTTAAACACGAGATTGTCGTTTACTGCTACCACATGATTTTTTACTGCATCATCAACGATGGTGATAGAATCGGCGTGATGATAATAATTTGAATAGTAAAAAATACCACCTGCTATAGAAATAAGGACAGAGGCTGCTATTGCATAGTATCGGGAAGAAAATAATGTACGAGGCGCTTTTTGCTGATAACTCACTTCTTTGGCTGCAAGCACCGGAGTGACAGCATGAACAGCGTCAAGGTCTTTGAGAATTCGGTCGAGGAGATAGGGAGGCGCCGTTATTTTATTACAACAGGCTTTTACCAATGCACGGACATCCACTTCAACTTTGTACCTTTTGTGACAATCACCGCAGTTGTCGATATGTTTTTTCACGACAAAATAATGAGATTTATCTAATTCCTTATCCATAAACTCATGAAAATGTTTAATAGCTTCATTACACGTCATTATTTTTCCCTCTTAATAAAACCTCTATCTTTCGCATATTCTAATAAGCTCTTTTGAAGCAACCCTCTACCGCGGTTTAGTCTTGATTTTACTGTGCCAATAGGCACATTTGTAATTTCTGAAATATCTTTATACGACAATTCTTCTACGTCTGAAAGAAAGATAGCCTCCCGGTATTCTACCGGCAAACTGTCCAAGGCTTTTTTTACCTCATCGTCCACCAAACTGCCCAAGTCGTTGTACTTCTTTTCCAGGGTGTCGGCCGGCTCTCCGGCTTTGGTTTCCTGTTCATAGGGAGTGCCTGCACCAACCGACTCGATATCCTCGAAAATAACTTCGCCCGGCATACTAGCCGTCTTCCGGTAATTATTAATAAACGTATTACGAAGAATCTTGAAAAGCCATGCCTTTATATTTGTCCCTTTTTGAAAGGTGTCAAAAAAACGATATGCCTTTAAATACGTTTCCTGGACGAGATCCTCAGCTTCCTCCTTATTAAACACCAATCTTAAAGCCATATTATAAAGGGAATCGACATGTGTCAGTGCATTTTCTTCGAATTCTCTTCTTCTGATATTGTCGTCCCTCATTGCTCAGAATTTCCTTTATAAACAATAAATTTCCGAATTAAGTTCCTGGTTTTATTTAAAAAGAATTCTCTAAATTTGTCTGATTAAATTCAATGAAGTATACGATTTGTGAGACAAGTGGATCTTGATAGTATGAATCCAACAGAAAAGTATCTGATGAACAAGCGTTAATGACAGGAATCAAGGCTCCACCGCAATGCCGTGTGAAGCTATCTTTTGGACCCGTATTTCATGGTGGTTTACCCAATGATAGCATAATACGTATCTCTGTTGAGAATGTATGCTTACTAGCAAAGACGGGTTCCCAAGATATTTGGTATAGGTCCTTAAAAACAACGCATCAAGCACGTACATGGCAGAGCCTCTAGTATTGATCAAACATCTTATCAAGTAATTTAACCCTAAGCAAGCGAAAAACCTTTCTCCTGGATTTTCTTGACATACGGCTTTTCTCTGGATAACATGAAAAACATGAAACTGGGAGCAAGTTATTTTGGAAGCAGGATATTACGTCACGTTCGGGAAGACATGAACAGGATGGTCGACGATGGGTGTAATTTTGTCGTTCACACCATGAGTGAACATGATATTACGTACCATGCGGGAACCATGGTTGACATTGTAAAAGCAAGCCGTGAGGCTGGGTTGGAGGTCTTCCTTGACCCATGGGGTGTAGGACGGGTATTTGGTGGCGAGTCGTTTTCCACCTTTGTGAAGACGTATCCCAGTTGCAGGCAGCAATTAAACTTCACAGAGGGTGACATGAAGGTCTACAAGGCGTGTTTAAATTCAAAGACGTTCAGAGATCATATGGCAACATGGATTGAACTGGCAGCGAAAACCGGGGCCGAAGGCGTTTTTTGGGATGAACCACACCTGTTTTTTGGAGAATTCACACCCTTATTCGGCGGTAAAAAGAGAGATATTTGGGGGTGCACCTGCACGGTATGTAAAGATGTTTTCAAACACCAGTACCGGTATGAGATGCCCGTGGATTTTACTGATGATGTAAAGGATTTTCGTCAGACGACCATTGTGAATTTTCTTGAATACCTTGCAACTGAGGCATCAAGGAAGGGGCTTAAAAATTCAGTGTGTTTGTTTCCAACCACGGATCCCCGATATGGCATTTATGCCTGGGAAAAGGTTGCCATGATCAAGAGTATGGACGTTTTTGGGAGTGACCCCTACTGGTATGCCTATCAACAAGACGTAACAGAGTTTGTTTGCCGTATCTCCCAGGAGGTGTATACACTTTCAAAAAAGTATGATAAGGAGCCGCAGATATGGATACAGGGCTATCGGGTGCCTGCCAAGAGGGAAGAGGAGATCGTAACCGCGGTAGATGTGGCGTATGAATCGGGAATCCGTAATATCGCCACGTGGAGCTTTGAAGGCACCGATTGTATGACATATGTCCGGTCTGACCGTCCCGATGTCGTTTGGCAGCATGTCCGCAGCGCCTATCTGAAATATAAGAACAAATAACAGTTAGCCATAAATAGTCACACGTGAAAAGAAAACACTTTCATTCGTATTCTCGTAAATTTGTTTCCCTTCATGGTTAATGATCACGGGTAATGAACGGTAAAATACAGCATATTGCAAGCCAGTCACTCCGGAATGAGCCCATCAGCCGAAATGATGCCCTCTATCTCATGCAAATCGACCGTGACGAAATCTACGATCTCTTTTATTGGGCGAATCAGATCAGACTACGGTATTTTGGTCATTCGGTAAAGGCTTGTTCCATCGTTAGCGCGAGACAGGGGCGATGCACCGAGGACTGTAGTTTTTGTTCTCAATCAGCCCGCTATCATACCGGTATAGAAGAATTCCCGCTTGTTGATACGCACACGATACTTGATGGTGCCAAATGCGCAGAACAAGCAGGTGCCACCTCTCTTGGTATTGTTACCAGCGGGTATGGAATAAGTAACTCCGGCGATCTTCATAAAATTTGTGATACCATAGAAGAAATTGCCAGACGCACCCATATCCATCCGCACGGCTCCTTCGGGATACTGACACGAGAAACTGCCGAATCGTTGGTGAAATGTGGTCTAAAACGACTGAATCATAATCTGGAGACATCTGAAAGATTTTTTCCAACCGTGTGTTCAACGCATACCTTTTCTGATCGTATGAATACCATCCGTATTGCAAAAGAGGTTGGACTGGAAATATGCAGCGGCGCAATTTTTGGTATCGGAGAGGGGATAGAAGATCGTATTGATCTCGCATTTACCCTGAAAGACCTGGATGTAAACGTCGTGCCAATCAACTTTTTACATCCCATATCCGGGACGCCCCAGGAGAACTCTCTGCCATTGACGCCCATGGAAGCACTCAAAATTATCTCCGTATTTCGTTTCATTTTGCCCGACAAGGAAATTAAGATTGCCGGTGGCCGTGAAAGGAATCTGCGAGACTTACAGTCGTGGATGTTTTATGCTGGAGTTAACAGCACGATGATCGGCAACTACCTGACAACGACGGGGAGGAAGGTTGAAGACGACTTCCGAATGATAAAAGACCTGGGATTAGATTTAACCAGCAATCAGGACTAAGGGTGTTTGTTTTCTCTAGGTCTGTTGTGTGGAAAATGGGAAAAAGCCTTCTTTTCCGACGCATTTGGTTTAGGTGTTACTCTGATACTCTTTCACGCACCTTCTGCTTACGAAGGGATGTTTTAAAAATAATTTCTGGTTTAAAACCGTTCAATATTCTATACGTAAGAAAATAGGTGAGTGAATTTACAGGATTACCTATCTGGTCAAGAAACAAATGTATGGCAAATCCCAGGGCGGTATAGGATAAAAGATAATTGAACTGAGTAGCAAAACTCAGTAAAATCAAGATTAATAAAAGCTCATAACTGTGAAGATAAAAATGCGCCTTTTTTATTTCACCGCTGTCCATCGCAAGCCCAAATCTCTTAATACTGAATCTCCTGCAGCCATTAGCATAAAAATCCCAGATATGATCAACGTCGATCAGCCATCCTGCCAAGAAACAGACAACACTCGGCAAAATTGCTCTGATTATGAAAAAAGTCACAACACCCGCGATAAGAGATACACCAATATGGTGGCTAGGTTTCATAGAGTATCAGAACAAAAATATCCCTCACCCACAAGAGGTGAGAGACCTTTCCCACCTTGACGGGAGGGATGAAGGTAGGGGGACATTTTTCATTCATTTTTGTGAGCCTTCGGTTCGTGAATGTTTACGTTGTAAAAACTTCTTTTCCCCATTTCCCATTTCCATGAGGACCTGTTTTGTCAATTTTTTTTTTACCCTCTTTGTCTCATTTGTTAAGGGGGGGACAGATTGTTTCTTCATCCTGTATGCCGTTCAACCCTGTGAGGCTGAGGAAAACTACCAAATCATCTTAATCTATCAGGCAAAAAACTTCAATGGTTAATTTTCCCGACTCTTATCTCACCCATCAACAATTCGCAGCTATTTCAATGATAACTAAAAAGAAATTTATAATAGACGAGTTGAATAAAATAGATTATAAGGTAACTGATATTCAAAAATAATAGTATCGTGCAAATAATATGTTGACAGTTTGGGCAAAAATTGTAGCGCTACACGTACTGGCTTATTCGGATTAGGTATAATAAACACAAAATTTAAATTGATAATAGGGCAGGCTTCAGCCTTGTAATAAGCGACACGAAACGGTTCCTTCTCTTCCCGGATAACCGGCAAAGAGTTGTCCTGTAAAAAAACATATCATCTTATTTTATAGTATGGGCATAGATTTTATCCTGGACGAATTAGACGATTTGCAAAATCGTTCCTTGCTCCGCGAGCATAAGATTATTGAAGGCGCGCAAGGTCCTTATGTTCATATAAATGGCAAATCGTACCTGTCATTCTGCTCAAATAACTACCTCGGACTCGCTAATCATCCAAAGATAAAACAGGCCTCCATTGATGCCATTCATCAATACGGATGGGGGGCAGGCGCATCGCGACTGGTTTCCGGAACTATGACACTCCACCAGGAGCTTGAGAAGAAAATTGCGGAATTTAAGGGGACGGAGGCGGCGCTCCTGTTTCCGACAGGATATATGGCAAATCTGGGCGCTCTCTGCGCCCTTGTTTCAAGAGGAGACATGGTCATCGGCGACAAACTGAATCATGCCAGCATCATTGATGGTTGCCGCCTGTCTGGCGCCACGTTTCGTATCTACCCTCACAAGGATGTCAGCCAGTTGGAATCTTTGTTGCAAAGGTCTTCAGGGTATCGCAGAAAGTTGGTGATTACCGACAGCGTATTCAGTATGGATGGCGATACGGCTCCGATTCCTGAGATTGTAAACATTGCCAGGAAATACGATGCCATGCTTATGGTAGACGATGCCCATGCCACGGGAGTGTTCGGGAAACAAGGGAAAGGTTTGATTGAGCACTACGGGCTTGAAGGAAAGATCGATGTTGTTATGGGGTCTTTCAGTAAGGCACTTGGCAGCGTTGGTGGATTTATTGCGGGAAGCAAGCCTCTCATCGATTTTTTAAAAAATAAGGCACGTCCTTTCATTTATACAACGGCTCTGCCGCCTGCCGTCTGCGCCGCTTCACTGGCAGGACTGGCACTTATCCAGGAAGATGCGTCACTTATTGATTCGTTATGGAGGAATATTGCCTCGTTAAAGACCAGACTATTGCAATTTATGAGAACTATTTCCGTAGAAAGTCCTATCGTTCCCCTTATTGCTGGATCGGCAGAGGATGCAGTCAAGGTATCCTCGAAACTCTATGAGAACGGCATCCTGATTCCAGCAATTCGGCCACCTACGGTACCTCCTGGCACAAGTAGATTACGCATCTCCTTGATGGCTACCCACAGCGAGAATGATATAAACCGGTTGATAGAGACATTACAGCATGTTGGATTTTTAACTCATGAAAGGACAACATTAAGGATGTAACGCCTGTTTTCAAAATATTTTTTCAAGACACTAGAAAGAAACCTTTCAGCTTGTTTTTCAAAACATTTGTAGAGCGGATCCAATGTTCCGCTGAGTTTTAGAAAAATGCTATTAATTAGCCTTCGGCGACTTTCTCTCTGTCTCCCCCCGTTTACGGGGGGATTATGGGGGGTGATTGAAATTCCTTAACACAAATATAGTTTTCTGTCACCGTGATTCCTGCTTTTGTGGGATCATGGATCACCTCCTGGCTTTGCTATAGTACCTGAATCCTGCAATAAATCTTTGTCCTGTAACAGGATTCAGGTGGTATGAAAACTACTTCTGCCGATAAAATTTTTTTTCATTGATTGTCCTGCTTTTTATTGTTTCAATATTTACTCTCTTTGCGAGTAAATTATTTGTCGGCTAGCTTTTCATTGAGAAGAAAACTACCATGGATTACGTTCCGAATACCGAAGGCAATAAAGAAAAAATGCTTCATGAAATGAGGATATCTTCTTTTGAGCCGCTTCTTGAAGGCATTCCCAGGACGCTGAGAAATTTTTCATTAACATTACCGCACGGTCTTTCTGAGCCGCAGGTATTGAAATCCTTAAAATATTTAAGTGAAAAAAATACGAATACGGATCAATGCATTTCATTTTTAGGTGCAGGCGCCTATGAGCATTATATTCCGTCTCTGGTTGACCATTTGGCATTAAGAAGTGAATTTTACACCTGTTACACACCTTATCAACCCGAAGTAAGCCAGGGGACCCTTCAGGCAATTTACGAATTCCAATCACTCATGTGCGAACTCACGCATATGGATGTAGCCAATGCCTCCATGTACGACGGCTCAACTGCCTTTGCCGAAGCAGCGTTATTATCCATACGTCTGAAGGGAAAAAATAAAATCATTTGCTCGCGTGCAACTCATCCGGAATACCGGCAAGTGCTCAGAACCTATTTAAAAGGAATGCACACAGAGATACTGGAAATAGGCACTCCTGATGGGGTAACCGATATGGACCAATTAGAAGAGGCCATTGATGACAATACCGCCGCGGTACTTATTCAAAATCCCAATTTCTTTGGCTGTATTGAAGACATGGATGCCCTTTCACAGATTACTCACCGACATGATACTCTTTTTGTAGCCTGCGTAAACCCTATTTCTCTTGGTATTCTGAAACCACCTGGTGAATATGATGCTGATATTGCCGTTGGTGAAGCCCAGGTTTTAGGAAATTATCTGAATTACGGTGGTCCCTATCTGGGTTTTTTTACGGTAAAAAAAGAGTTTTTACGCAAGATACCAGGAAGGATTGCAGGAGAGACGGTTGATCATCGTGGGGCGCGATGCTTTGTCCTCACCCTTCAGGCCAGAGAACAGCATATCCGAAGAGAGAAAGCAACCTCCAATATATGCACCAATCAGGCGCTCCTGGCATTACGGGCATGCATTTACCTTTGCACCCTTGGGAAAAAAGGTCTGACAGAACTTTCCCTGCTCAATATACAAAAAAGCCATTACACGTATGAAAGACTCTGTACCCTGGACATGCTTGAGCCGACCTTTAAACAATCATTCTTTAATGAATTTACTATAAAATCGAAAGGTGCTCTTTCGATAAGGAAAATTAATGAGCACCTGATTAAAAAAGGCATTGTTGGTGGATTGGAACTCTCTGAATATTACCCCGAGCTAGCCAATAGTATGCTTCTGTGTGTAACAGAAACGAAGACCAAGGAGTCAATCGATCGACTGATTGCAGAGTTAACCAACCTGTAATCCAAGAGGTTTAGAAATTTCAAAGGTGAGATTCTTCGGTCGTTCCACTCCCTCTGAATGACAGAATAATGCGAAAATGTCATTCTGAGCCGAGCGAAGAATCTAATTCAAAGTATAGGAATTTCAATCATCCTCCAGAATCCCCCCGTTTACGGGGGGAAACAGGGGAGAAATTCGCCGAAGGTCTATTTTATTAACCTCTGCAATATTGTTGGACTGTAAGGCCTCCTTTATCCTTGCCGGTAAAGGCGTTAGCAAGTGAATTTCACGAAGATATTTCAATTGAGAAGCATCAAAAGAAAACTTATTCTGCTCACTTCCGTACTTATCATTTTACCAGCAGGAATTTTTGCTGGTCTTGTAGCGCATTTCCACCAGCGGAGCCTCATCACGTTAGAACAAGTGAATACAAACCTCATGAATACGATCATCCAGAATGAATGGAGAGGAAAAGCGCAGACCCTAGCATACCTTCTGGCCAGGGAGATTGCACAATCCGCGAATAAACTTAGTATTTCTGAAATAAATCATCTTGCAACCCTTGGCATGGAAGGAAAAGGTTTCCGCTACGTCTGTGTACAGGACGAAAAAGAAAGAGACTTCGTTGATTCTTCTGAAGGGTTTGGATTGCAGAACGATGTTTTTGCCAATGATCTGACACTAAGTACAAACACTCCGGAAGATTTGATCGGGCAAAAACACAACGATGTTGTTGATGTTGCAGCGCCCATCATGTGTGAATCTAAGGTACTTGGCGTTGTCAGAATCGGTTTTTCTCCCCATGGAATTCAAACAATCCCTGATGCACTTCAGGAAAAGTTCGGCTCTCGTATGAAGCAATCGGTAGTGGTATTCAAGCGAGACACCTTTCTTTTATTGCCGGCAATCGCTATTCCTATTATGCTTCTCGGGTGGATACTTATACGCAAATTAATGTCACCCATACAAATGCTGATGCTGGAGACAGAAACGATAGCCAAAGGAAATATAACCCGCCGGATTGAGACCAATTCAGGAGACGACGTGGGTAAGATCGCTCATGCTTTTAATAAAATGATCGCAGATTTACAGGAGACCATTGTTTCAAAGGAGTATGCAGATAATATCATAAACAGTATGGACGACTCCCTTGTGGTTGCATCTCCTGAATTTACAATACAAATGGTGAATCAGTCAACCTGCGAACTCCTGGGGTATAATGAGCAGGAGCTTATTGGTAAACCAATTAACTTCCTATTTTCAGAAGAAGATACCGCGGATACATCCTGGTTTGATTCTATTGAAAAAGACCTCATTCATAACACAGAAAAAACCTATGTGTCAAAGGACGGCAGAAAGATAGCGGTGCTCTTTTCTGGCACTGCCATTCGTGGGAATAACGGCGCAATTCGGGGAATTGTATGTGTGGCGCTCGATATCACTGAACGGAAACGGATAGAGGTTGAACTGAGAAAAGCAGTAGCACAGAGGGATGCAAACATTAAAGATCTCGGATATCTCATGTATTTTTCTACCCTCATGAATGAAGAAGTACGGGAGGATAAATTAGTTTATCATATGGCCAAGGCCTTACAGGAACACTTTCAACCGGAACTCCTTGCCGTGCTAACCGTAGACAAGATAAAAAACGTGTTAGACGCATCACTCATAATTCCTCCGATGCCACTCAATAAACTCATCCGGGAGGAAGTTATTTCTGACCCGTCATTATGCCAGGTAATAAGAACAGGTCGTGAAGTTATTATAGGTAATACCGCCGAAGACACACCCTGTGAATGCATTGCCCATAAAATTGAAGGAGGGGGATATGCATGCCTTCCCCTGCTAACGGGCGGCACCATTGCAGGAATGGTCCTGATAGGAAAGAAAGATAAAAGTTACTGGCTTAATGAAGAGATACGCAAACTTATTTTGGTCTATGTAGGGTTGACGGCGTCCGCCCTTCAACGAGTCAGACTGATTGACCTAACCAGACGTGCAGCTATAACGGATTCACTTACCGGGGCATATAACAGGCGATTCTTTGATGAGATGCTGAAGAACCAAATCGCACTGGCAAAACGGCGTAATGAATCCCTTGGGCTTGTCATTGTCGACCTGGATCACTTTAAAAACGTAAACGATACCTACGGACATATGGCAGGAGATCAGACATTACAACAGATAGCTTCTATCATGAAAAATTCCATACGGTCGTCTGACGTTCTGGCACGGTATGGAGGAGAAGAATTCGTTATTATCATGCCCTCCATTGATCTGCCGAACACCATGAAAAAAGCTGAAGGTATTCGCGAGCAGGTAGAATCATTTCAATTTAAGATTGACTCCCTCGGGCAGTCTCCTCAAATAACCATAAGTATCGGGGTTGCCTCCTTCCCGGATCACGGAGCTGAATGTGACACCCTGATAGCGTCTGCCGACATGGCCCTCTATAAGGCTAAGAAAGGGGGAAGGAACCGTGTCGAATCGCCATAAATCTCTTGTTTTAAAAACTATCATTCGCGATAAGGAATAAGAACTATGCACCAAATTGAACCGCTCATCTTTGATAAATCGTCCCCCGGCAGACGCTGCTTTATCCTCCCTGCCTGTGACGTGCCGGGAAAACCCATAACTCATCTTCTTCCTGAAAAGTTGATACGAAAGCAGGAGGCAAAATTACCGGAAGTTTCAGAGATTGACGTTGTCCGCCATTTTACCAGACTCTCTCAAAAAAAACTTCTGCGTAGATACTAATTTTTATCCCCTGGGTTCATGCACCATGAAATATAATCCTAAAATTAACGAAGATACCGCACGCCTGGATGGTTTCACGAAATTACATCCCTATCAGCCGGTAGATCAATGCCAGGGCATCCTGGAACTCCTCTTCAACCTGGAGCAACTCCTTGTAACTATTTCAGGAATGTCTGCCTTTACGTTACAACCTGCTGCTGGTGCACACGGCGAGTTAACCGGTATGTTGATAATCCGGGCATACCTGGAAAAATATGGTGAAAAGAGGCGTAAGATTATTATTCCTGATTCCGCACATGGCACCAATCCTGCATCAGCCGCCCTTTGTGGTTATGAGGTCGAGTCTATCCAGTCAAACAAAGACGGCCTTGTCGATTTAAAAAAACTGAAGGCTGCGGTTACACAAGACACCGCCGCCCTCATGATTACGAATCCCAATACCCTTGGGTTGTTTGAAAGGGACATCCTGGAGATATGCAAGATCGTTCACGACGCTGGCGGTCTTGTTTACTGTGACGGGGCTAACATGAATGCCCTTTTGGGTATTGCCAGGCCTGGGGACATGGGTATCGACATTTTACACCTGAACATGCATAAAACCTTTTCAACTCCCCATGGTGGCGGCGGACCTGGCGCTGGCCCTATAGGCGTTACTGAGAAACTGAAGCCCTTTTTGCCTGTCCCTCGGATTGAAATGGCAGGGCAATCATTAAAAGAGGGTATGAATAATACGAAGCATGATACATCTATGACCAAAAACTATACGCTCAATTATCAGTATCCTGATTCAATAGGAAGAGTACGGGCATTTTATGGTCATATTGGCATAATGGTCAGGGCATATACCTATCTCTTGTCCCTGGGCAAAGAAGGGGTTTGCAGGGTGGGTGAATATTCTGTCTTAAATGCCAATTATTTACGTCAGAAACTTATCAAATATTATGATATTCCCTATGGAAAAACCTGCATGCATGAATTCGTCATCTCGGCCAAAAAACAAAAGGAAAAGGGAGCCTCCGCGCTCGATATTGCAAAGAGACTGCTTGACTACGGCTTCCATGCCCCTACGATTTATTTCCCTCTCATTGTGGAAGAGGCATTAATGGTAGAGCCTACAGAAACAGAATCGATGGAGATGTTAGATGCCTTTGCAGACGCCATGATTCAAATAGCTACAGACATAGAACAACGGCCAGAGGCGATACGCAACACCCCCCAAACCACTCCCGTTGGTCGTCCCGATGAGGTAAAGGCAGCGCGGGAACCAAAATTGAAGTGGGAAACCCGCTAAAACCCGCAGGATAAATCTTCGCGTAACTATACCTGGAGTATTTCCGTTTTTTACCACCATAGTGGGATATGGGTAAAAACAACCCTGACAGGGTTCCAAACCCTGTCAGGGTGAATATACAAGATATTTGCGATATAATAGTCACCCGGTGGGCAAGTGCAATTAGTTACAAAAAATTGGGAATACACCCACTACGCTGTAAATAAATTCCTCGTAATAATGCGGACGAACTCCATATGGATAAAATTTATTATTTCGTATTCCGATGGATTCCAAGAATTTAAGGTCTAGGAATTTCAATCTCCCCCATAGTCCCTCCGTAAACTGGGGGAAACAGGGAGGTAAGTCGCCGAAGACCTAATTTATGAAATGACAAATTGGGAGAAAGATAATGGATCAAAATAGTGAAAAAGGATACACCGAATATCAGAAAAAGGTTATCAGGAATTTTTACGAAAATAAAGACCTTCGGCTTATACAAAAACTGGGGGAATTAGTCTCAGATATGTATCTGGAAACAAGTGAGAAAAAAAGAGAATCCGGATGGAATAAGATAAGGAAAATGCTTAATGATTTGAAGGTGCATCCGAATGAGATCGAATTCCTGACGAAGGATAAAAATCTTGCCGTGATTTCAAAGAAACTGGCAGAGATTTTTTGATGTTTTCACACGAATCTACATGCCTGCAACATCTTGGTTTTCAAGTTAACCTTCAATTTACGCCACAATTGATGCCATCGGTAGGTTGCGTAAGGTAAAATTAAGGTTAAATTAATTTTTGTCGCCACCATATCTTTCTCATCTCTTTTATAATATGAAACAGAGGCCAGAGATGCTTTCCGACTAAGATAGCGCGCAAAATAGCGTATGATAATAAACCGTATTGTACTATCTGCCAACTTATCAAGCACTCCTTCTGGCAGTTCGCACCCCAATTCCATTTTTGCAACCAGAAGCGCTGTATAAACGATACTGTTACAATGATACTCTTTTGAGTTCCGCACGAGTTCTTCCCATTTGAGATCATGATATTTATTCACAATTTCTGCGATATCGCAAAGAGATTTAAGCTTAAAAAACCTCTTTCTGCAACTATTGATACATACGGATATAAGCATATCTTCCGGTGACATTACAAATACATCGTATCCTCTATATTCTACTTTATTTGCATTGGCCCATATCCTTTGGTAATTTATAGACAAAACTCCGAACATATCAACGTCATGATGCTCAAAATAACCGCATTCGATACTAAGCTGTCGTAGTAATGCTACCAGCTCTTTTCTGTCTTCAACAGTAAAGTCTTCTCTTTTCTGCTTTACAATTAAATCAATATCCTCGGAAACCATGTACCAGGGTTGATCATACACCAGCATGTCCAGTGCTGCACCTTTAAGCAACATCACGTCAATTGATTTTCTCTTAAAGAAGGATAGTAACTCCACCATCTTTTCTTCCCTGAGATTCTTCCTTACAATATTGGTAGCAACGCAGAGTTTAAATTTTTCTATAACGTCATGAGGAATCCCAAGATTCACGGGAATACATTTCAGCAAATTAGTATAAACCAATGCGGCAACCCCATGCTGTCTTGCAGTAAAATAGACAATATCCCAGAGAATCTTTTCTTTACTGCACAGATCGAGTACGATTGTCTGATGTGCAGAGAGAAAATTTTGACGGGTGCACGCAAATAGAAGCTTATCTTCCGGTCTCATTATTTTGTGTAGTCCTGTTCATAGTTTTTTCTGAGAAAACAAATCGTTTTTCATCTTTCCACCAACAAAAAGGTACAAAGGCGACTCTGCGAACAATTATGGGAAAAAACCGCAAGCCTCGTTTCATAAAAAGAGTAAACTGATTGGGTTGATGCTCTGAGAATTTTTGATCGCGATTGCGGATCAAAAGATGCATTTTCACTAAAGCTAGTGAACTAACCGCAATAAGCCATCCTAATATTCGCCACGCGGCAGTATCAATCGGCATTTTCCTGTTTCCCCGCTTGATGCTAATCACACACCCGATAAACTCATTAATACCAAAGGGCGGGTCGCATTGGGGGGTATTGTCCCCCTTGGTAATGAAGGTGGTTCCGTTATTGCCTTCATAAATGCTCAATACCCGGTGGGCGAAAAGCGTGCCGTTGTACCGAAAGACAACTACGTCGCCACGTCTGATACCGGCACTACCGTGTGTAACCAATACCTGATCACCAGCCCGGATGAGAGGAAACATGCTTCTGCCGGCAATTGGAATGAGGTGTTGCTCTCCCGTCTTACCCCATACATCAAGCACTGCATCTATAAGAGACACATTCAGGTGATTTCGGTCAGGATTAGATATATACATTGGTTCAACCGCCAAATTTTCTTATGGTAAACGATGATGATCGGTCTGTTCCGATACTTTTCCCGGCATTATTAAACCCTGTCACCTCTAAGCGGCAAGTTCTTATGGTTATATTAAATTTGGGCACCTTATAGTCATAACTTGTACCTTCTACATCCTTTGCTAAATATTTCCATGAATGTCCATTGTCTAACGAGTATCTAAAGTTGAATTTTTCCATAGCCTGGGGCGCTGTCCATTGTATGGTAAAAGTCTCCCCTGAAGCTATAGATTCTCCACCGTTCGGAGAAAGCAAGGTTAACGAAGAACCTACAATGGTAAACGATGATGATGGGCCATCTGT
>AYTS01000148.1 GCA_002009475.1 Candidatus Brocadia carolinensis
CTTTCTTCGTCCTTATGGTCTCAACCAGGACCAGACAGGAATATTTCTTATCACCTCTCTTTTTGTATGCATCTCTGATATACATACCATGATTATACCAGAGAAGACGAAAATGTCAACACAATCCTCACTATTCATACACTACATCGCCGGCAAAAATTCTCGACCCTTATTATTCTACCACTTACGACTTGCTCACTATGCAAAAGTACCGCTTCGGCTACACTTTTTGCGTAAGTTCGGTTAACACAAAAAAACACCCCTGCTTTTTCCGAATAATTGAGTGGTCCGATTGACCACTGGGAATCCCAAGGTAATAGATTTTGAGTGATGGGTTTTGGCAGTCACACAACTCGGCCATGATTCGTGTTCGGAAAATGCGCGCATACAAGTAGACTGCACGGCCATAACAATACCAATGTCCGCGGGGTCATGCCGATTCGACTATTTGATTCTCCCACGCGCTGATGCGTTGACAGGTGACTGTGAAATCGTGATGACACTCGGGTGTGTAATGGGGTTCACATCCGTTGCAATAAGGAAAATATTTGATGCCCCTTGAATATCAAGTACTTATACGCTTAAATGCGTCACTTAGGCTAATTTAGGAACACATTGTGGGTGTTATTTTCAACAACCAAAAATTCCTAGCGCAGCAAAGCCGCACCCAATTCTCCGTTGTGAAAGCGGGAGATTGCTTCGGAAAAGACCCTCGCAATGACACTGGCTATGCTTTGATGACATATGGTGCGTTGTCATTGCAAGTGAAGCAATCTTTCTCTCATAAACAATCTGTACCTCATGATAAGGAATAAATAGGGTTGTGAAAGCCAAACAGCCAGCTCTGGAGATAGTGGCATATCAACAAGAAACTTCATCGTGAAAATTCTACCGTCTCCTCTTCTGCAAGAAATGCAGCGAAGCGTAAAGCTTCATCGATATCTCCGGCTTCTAAATAAGGATATGCTTTGAGAATGGTTTCTTTTGTTTCCCCAGATGCAAGAAGTCCCAGGAGACGCGAAACAGGAAAACGAAGACCACGGATACATGGCTTACCCGTGCAAACATTGGGATCAACCGTAATACGCTCAAATTTCATATTTTGTTACCTCATTCTTTTTTTATCAATAATCACTTAAACGGATGCAAGTTCACGGACGTGCAATATCTCAGCGTTGTGAATTGGACGGATATCGTCCTGTGTCAATGTTAATAAAGCAATCGTATTGCCTCCAGCCGTAACAAATTCAACTTCGAAAACGGTGTTATTTTCATAACAGTGCACTACTGCACCTATATCGCCTCTTCTCAAATTGTGTTCTTTAATATCGTGAGAAAGAACAACGGTATCTAATTCATGAATCATTTCAAAGGTCTTCCCATTTTGTCCTATCTATTCCAATTTCTTTGAGAATTTGCTTAAGAAGATTTTCACCAATGTCACTTTTGTGTGGATTGGGGATACGAACCTTTAATTTCTCCTTAACCATAAATTGGTGTTTTCCTCCAGAGTATGGACCAATAAAGCCAAGTTGCCGTAAGTAACGAATCAAATCTTTGCGTTTAATAGGGCCAAATTTTGGCATCAAACTACTTCCTTAATATTGACGTCTATTCCATCAATTACAGGAATGGTATGCCCCATTTTGATACCTAATAGAATCCATTCCTCCAGGACCTCTCTTAATTCTTCTCGGCACCCTTCAAGGGTACTTGCATTAGCCCAGACCCCTTGAAGGCATTCAATCTTGCCGAAATAGCCTTCATTATCAGGCAAAATTTCGTAATGTGCCTTTTGCATAGCAGCATTAATATAATCTGTCAACATAAGATATTTTCCTCTTAAAAAGAGTGAGTTTTGAATTTGCTTTCTACAGTTGAACTTGTTAAACAACAGCACAAGCTAATAAATCTTTTAAAATTATACTGTTTTTGATGTGTATGGCAATAAATTTTACATTTAAATATTTTATGGATATTTTCGGGATATTCAGAACAAAGACCTTATGGTATAATTTCCCCCTAAAGGATTTATTATGATACTTCAACTTATAGCAAATGGGATAATCACAGGCAGCCTTATTTCAATCATGGCAATTGGGTTTGGTGTGATCTACAGCACAACCAATTTTTTCCATATTGCCTATGGCGCTGTGTATATGGTGGCAGATTATTTAATGTACACCCTGCTTTCCTGGCATCTACCATTTGCTATCTCAATAATCCTTTCGATTATCTTAACTATCATTGTCGGTATTTTGATTGAATACCTTGTTTATAAACCATTACACGAAAAAAGAGCCTCACATGGAATTTATTTAATTAGTTCCCTGGGTGTCTATATACTCATGATTAATATAATCGCACTCATATTTGGCAATGAGACCAAACTCCTATCATACGAGATTGGAGCTAGTGTCCATTTAGGTGAAATTATTCTAACGAAAATACAGGTCATACAATTTTTTACGTTTCTCATATTGGCTATACTTTCCATATTTTTTATGCACTATACAAGGATCGGTAAAACTATCCTGGCTATGGGCTGCAATGCACGCCTTCTGGAATTTAGTGGTGTAAATTTACGACAGATGCGATTCATTGTTTTTGCAATAGGCTCATTTTTTGCCAGTATAGCAGCAATTTTAACTGGACTTGATGTTGGTATAGACCCTTATATGGGAATGATGCCGCTACTTAATGCAGTAACGGCTGTAATACTCGGTGGAGTTAAGCGCATTGAAGGAGCAATTGCAGGCGCTTTCTTTATTGGAATGTCACAAAATCTTGCGATATGGTACTTCTCCGGACGTTGGGAAAGTGTGGTTACGTTTTCTATTTTAATAGTATTTTTCCTTTACCAATCAGGTGGTGTTTTGAAGATGAAAAAGAGGGCAGAAGAGCGCTGAAAAAAAGTGAAAAACACCTCATGTACGGTAAGTGTTGATAAAACAACGCCTAGCGGCGATACCCTTTACTTATTCGATGTCCTTAACAGGCATAATTTAAAAGTGAAGATTCTATATCTCGGAGATAAATAATATGAAGACTTACAAAAAAATTAACCAGCTTTATATTTGCCATGTTCATTTGTGTATGTATCGTATTGCCAGTATTCAAGGCAAACAACTTCTTCAGGAAAAAAGAAGAGATACATGATAAGAATGTTGCGCTTAAAAATATTTCAATTCCAAGGGCAATTGTACCTCAAGCAGTGAAAGAAGAACCGATTCATATAAATGTTCAAGCGATACAAAATAAGCCAAAGAAAGAGAAGGTATCTCAGAATACAGCTTCCGTAGCAGAGGCTGAAAAGCCGAATGAGATGATTGTCCATGAACCGGTAAAGGCTGTACATGTACAAACAGACAAGTCACAACAAGGAGCGAATCCTGTGTCTGTGGATTTGCCACATACAGCATCAAACCAACATGCTCCACGAGACAATGTAATGCAAGAAAACAAAGTTATTGAACAAAAATTTGTGGAAAAATCTACAGATAATGGCGCGAATAAAGCCGAAAGATTTAATTTCGAAAAATACGGTAAAAATCTCGTAGAAATTGCCGGCTTGGAAGAGGGTGAAAGGATGCCAGTACTGGAGTTGGATGACTTTAATTATAAAGAAGGATTGAGTTTTTACGGCTTATCAGTTGGTGGCGCGGCCACAGCCCCTTCCGAAAGAGCCGTATTATTTTGCCTTCAATAACAAGGAGATTACATTTGCAAAGGGGAAATGCCCCTATATTGGTACTTTTCATCCTGCCGAGCAAGCAGATAAACTGCTGTTTGAGAGATTACTATCACAGTCTTCATACAATGAACTGGCAAAAGATACCCAATTCCAGCTTTTTTATGCGTCAATGGATGCAGAAAAGGAACGTTTATTGAGGTGCAAGATAAAGACCATTCTTGGCGCTACACAGGGGGATGTAGGCGAGGTAATAAAGATTCATGGCAAGTTCAAGAGAGCAGGTGATGCATATATCTTAATTGTCGAATCCTTACAAAAGATAAATGGGGAAATAATTCCCATTAGCGACCGAGACAATAATATGGTTGCTCAGAAAGGCTAAATCTTTAATTAGCACAGAAAACAGTCACTATTAATTACCAGTGCGGGACATCCATAAACCTAAGTAAAGTGAAGAAACGATGGTGCAAAAGCAATAGAAAAGATTCAGTTTTGGATAGTTTAAGCTAAGCTATCTTTGGGTGAAATTCGCTTGAAAAAGAATAACCACGGTGGTATAAGAAAGCAACTCAATATATCATTTCTCAAGTAATGAAGGCTTTTTATGAATGGATCAACCCTGTACAAATCATGCACTTCGGGAATAGTATGCTTCTTCCAGAATAATTCTTCAGCCATTTTCAAGAATCAAATCATTCCAGGTTGCAGATAGCCTATGAAATTGAACCTTTAAAGGGTATAACAGCTGTCCATTATAATTTTCAGATACCGTTGGAACTTGTGAAAACAATCAGTTTTCTTTAATTACAGAAGGGAGGATAAACAATGTCTTCTTATTTAAAGGGTTTGGCACCGTGGGAAAAAAAAGAATGAATACTACTCTAATATTCAACTTGGTAAAGATCTAAAAGCTCAAACAAAAGCCATCAGTATACATACAGAGGCGTTGGTTGCCGCCCAAATTGCTTCAGCAAATGAAATTATTTCCAGTCAGGAGAGGATAGAAGAAGGAATAGACAAAGTAGCTTATGGAATAGGAATGGTAGCGGAAGGGATGTCCGGCCTAAAAGCTGCCTTTGAGTGGGGTATTTCAGAAGTAGTCTGGCAGATAGAGCAGAACAAGGCGGTTCTGAAAGACATTTTGGGGGTTCTCATTGCCCCTCTTGATACACAAGCGAAGGAACTCAGAAGAAGGGCGGAGGATGCTTATGCTAATGGATGGTTTAAAGAAGCGCTGGAAGATTTCTTGGAGTCAGAAAAAAAGAATAAGTACGACTTCCTGGTTCATATAAGTATTGGGATGATATATCTTTTTCAGAAAATAGATAAAGGGAATGCCCTAGAGTACTTTGACAAAGCTATAAAGTATGGCACTCCTAAATCAAAATATTACACTAGCTTTGCCCTATTGCACAAGGCGCTAATAAAGCGCGACTTTGGCCTTATGGAAGAAGCCGAAGCCTGTGCAAGACAGGCAGGTGAGTTATCCCCTAACTTTTCAGAAGCCTTTTATCACTGTGCCCAATATAATGCACTGCTCAACAGACCTGATAAGGCAATGCAAATGCTCACCAAAGCTATAATGCTTGATGCAAACTACTGCAACAAGGCCAATGTTGATTTGGCGTTCAGCCAATTCCAGTCTCAACTTACAGGTGTGTTTGAAGATTTTCGAAATACGGAAGGAAGCAAAGCCCGCAATAAGCTGGCAATGGTGACAAAGAGAATCGAAAAACTTAACGGCCTACTAGATGAGTCCAAAGGTTTTTGCAGAATCGAAGACATGGAATTGAGTAAGTGCTTGGCGAGAATTACAGAACTTATGAAAAGAAACAGCTATCGAGATTACTTAGAAGCAAATACTATCATAGAGAAGTTGTCAACAGTTATTGATGACCTTTGCAGTAACATAATCAAGCAGCTTAAACAAGAAGTCCAATTACACGAATCAGAAATATACAAGATCAAAAATAATAGAAATCTTGAGGTGAATAATGTCGATGACAAATTCAAATGGATAATGTGGTTGGGCATCGTTATCTCTGTATTTCTTGGACTAAGAGGTTGCTGGGTACTAGGGACTGGAACTGTGGGCACGGGTAAGGAGGGACCGCTTCTCGGGGCGCTGTGGGCACTCATATGGATGGCAGGCTGTGGCATAGCTATTACGGCTGGGCTTTACAAACTTGTGACATTTCTAACTAAATCGAGCACAAAAAACGAGGCTGCTTCACAGATAAATCAAGTGAGATCTATAGCAGACCATCTTTATGATCTTATCAAAAGGCTAAAGAAATATAACGATGAAGACAATGGTAACACTGGTTTGGATAAAAATAACAACTATAGTACACATTCAAATAACTATAGCCCTTCAAAGAATGAATCTTCATCCGGTAAAAAAATTAGTATGGGTTATATTAATATTCGGTATTAGCATAGCAATATTTTTGATTATAAGAACTACAAATAATAAAAAGCAAAGTACCACTGGCTATAAAAAAAACAGTAATATCACAAGCGAATAAATCTGCAATAGAATCAACAGGGAATCAAAGCAAAAAGCAGCAATCAAAAGATAATTATGAACCTAAAACCTCTATCCCAGCCCCACAAGCAAAGCTAACAAAAAAGATGCAAAATATTCCGGCTTTCCAAATTAAACATGAGCGAAGACGTTATCGCGATAAGATATATTATACTGCATATGATGCAAAAGTACGCTTCTTGGATAATGATTCTCTCGAAATACTCATTAAAGGAGATAGAGTTACAATTAATTGTGCATGGTCATCAAACGATTATGCCTATGTTGGTACATGGCGACGTGATATACGTAAGCGTGGTCCCGTGAGCAAGCTGTTACTCGAGAAGCGTCATGATGATAGACGTATGCAAGGGAAAGTAAAACTATTCCCACGATATGATTCAAACAATGAAATCAAGTGCTTTTATGGATATATAATGTCATATAATGCCTATATCAGCCCGATCCATACATGGAGCTATGGGAATGATTATTCAGGGACACCCATAAAAATAGTACCTACTTTCGGGTGTCTCTGCCCTGACCCAGAAGGTGATTGAACCGTAAAGGTTATGTTGGAGAAATAAAAGGATTCCTATGGACTACGAGATTGCAGAAATAATTTTAAAACAACTCGTAATAACGAAACTGGAAGATTTGAAAAATGATTTGATTCAAAAGGCTGTAAGGTATGCCAGAATAAGAACCGATTACCAACTTACACCGAGTGAATCAACGAATGAAATTGGTGCGTTAAGAACAAATGCGCACAACGCCTTTATCGACTCCTGCAATATTTTAAGCAGAAATATGGCGAATAATGGTGAAGACATAACCTGGAGAAAAACACTTGGCGATGACAGAAAAGTAATTGGTGATTTTGCCTGTTATGTACATTGTATTTTAGGCATTCAGGCTAGATAATATTTGACAACGAAGGTTATTTTCGACAAAATTTGTATCTTTAAGGGAATATAAGTGAATGCAAATTCACTTGAAACCCATCGAAAAAATAAGAGGAGTTTTGGAAGAGTGGATTTTATTAAGTATCAAAATTGGTTACACTATTCCAATGTTTTATTGATTTACCTTAACATTAAGTAAATTTGTTCAAGCAAAGCACAAGGGGAAGAACATGCCTACAACTTTAAAACAAAAAAATGACACTATTAAAATTAACCAATTTATAACAGATAAAAAAGGGCATAAGGTGGCTGTTATAATTGAGATTGAAGAACTTGAACGGTTAAAGGAAATAATTGAGGATTTGTCTGATATAAAGGCCGTTAAAGGCAAGAAAAATGAATTTAAGGAGGCATTTAAAATACCTGGAATAAAAACTAAAGCCTTTCGTGTTGTCAAACCAATTCAAGGCAAAGGTATCCCGGCTTCAGAACTCTTAATAAAGGATAGGCGGTGATATTCTATTATCTTGATGCCAGTGCCTGGGTTAAGCGTTATTATCAGGAAGATGGTACAAGTTGGATTCAGAGCCTGTTTACCCACAAACAGGTATTAGCTTGCTCGTCTCTTGGTATGATAGAAGTTATGGCAACTTTATCCCGAAAACGTAAGGCACTGGAAATTAGCCTTTCTCAATCTAAACTGAAAGCACAAGAACTTGAGGATGATTGGAAACATTTTATCCAGGTACAAATGACAGATGCAATCGTGCATATCGCTAAAGAGTTAACGATGAAACTATCACTTCGAGGATCTGATGCTGTTCATTTATCTTCGGCTTTATTGTTACAAAGGCGCTTTGCAAAAAAGAGTGAACAATTGGTTATGGTTACTTCTGATCACGAGTTAAAAGAGGCTGCTAAATCATCGAGACTGGACGTAATTGACCCAACAGAACAAATTGATATAAACATGAGTTGAAAGGGTTTGGTGACACATTGGTGACGGTGTTTTTGAGGTATGAAAATTTGCAAGTTATTACATTACAAATACTTAATAATTTTTATCGGCGGGTTCAATTCCCCCATTAATTTCTAGCCACTCTAACATACCCCTATCTCTTATACTTAACAAAAATAAAGGGCAACATCACTTAAGATGTTACCCTTTAAAATACACCATCACTCTATTATCATTTTCTAACTACGTCCATTTTCATTTAAATTCGTAATCAGAAAAAATCTTTCACTTCTACGAATCTGGGGACACATTGGGGACGTTATTTTTGACGACTCAAAATTCACAAGTTATTAATTGTGAATAACTTATTTGGTGGAGGCGGCGGGAATTGAACCCGCGTCCCTAGACATTTCAGCATAGGCTTCTACGTACATAGTCTATTTATTGCGTCTCGTCATCCAGAACCCCAATAGACAGGGTTTCCGATAACCAGCTAGGTTTAAAGATTCATTCAATCCTCACCTAGTAAAAGGATTGAACTAACCTGCTAGTCGTCGTTTCATTAACCTCGCAGGTAAGACTAATGAAACGTGGCTGTTAATTAAGCAGCCATTGCCATTGGATATTCGGCATTTAAATCATTTTGCCAGGTTTTTAATGAGGCCGCCTGACAACCTCAATACGCCACCTATACCTAAACTTGTCCGGTCGAATCCTTTCGCCCCCTTTCGTGTAATAGTTTTACCTTTACTCAATGCTGTGCCATAAACTTCTCAAATTTTATTAAGCATTTATTATATCAATTCAAACACAAAAATGCAATTCAACAAACTATAATTATGTAACTGGCTAATTTCACAACAAACTTTACACAACTCTGCTCAAATTCTAATAATAATCGTAACTCGTCATGAGAATTTTACTCTCGGAATTATTATAACAATCAGCCAGAAAACCCAATATTCGAAGAAAAATGAGTGTCTCGTACAGGATAAAAATCATATTGCCTTCTGTAATATACTGATAATTCAATACTTATTACACTCAGACTACTTATATTAGAAAATGAAGTCTTGTAAAGACACGCGCTATAATTAAGCCCACTTAATATTTTCACCAAAATAGTGCAATTCGGGTACAGAAATCGCTCGTTGTATGCACACAAATCTTTAGTTTTATAAGATATTTATAGGAGATGACACATGGTAAACAACGTTAATCCTGCAACATCAAAACTTTTAGATCAGATAAAAAGATTGTCTGCGCATACTACAAAGAAAGAAGAAAATCATGTTGATTTCAAAGATACGATAATAAACAATAAAACGAATACCACCAGAGAATTGAAAACAACAAACTTATTGAACTCTATCGAAAAGATGCAAAAAAAAATTAACATACCTACGGAGCCAGTCGAAGATATCAAGATGGAAATTTACCCGAAAAGTCTTCAAACATCAGAACTGCCTAGCTTTGTGGATATATCCAGAAACGATCGGGAAGAACCTTTAGGGACATTTCTTGATGTTTATCTTTAAGAAGAAAGGTAGCAAGCTGATTTTCGAAGAAAAGGAGGAAAGCGAAAAATCAGCTTGCTAAAAGAAGAACAATTGTACCCTTATAACATTGATAATTTAAAAAAAGTTCCGATATCATGAAAATTTTTTTTTGTTTTTGTAGGTAATTAAATTATAATTGCAAATGAATGGGAAAAACATGTACCCGTTTGTTTCTTAAGAGGATACCGATGGCCCTTTGCAGATGTGCTTTCAATGACGATATTCAAAAAGATACTTTTATTTACTGCTCTATGTTTGCTATATATATTCATGATTTATTTGACATTTCACGCCGTTGCAAAAGTACACGGAACTAATGACCCTATCTTTGCAAAGAAGATTGTTATTTTAACGTTCTTCTTAGATGTATTCCTGTTTGCCGGTAGTGGATATTTAGTCTACAAACTAAAATTTCCCATGAATGAAAAATGAAACGTATAAGAGGTTTGTTTTTCCGCTGGCCGTTGATAATCACCTTATCTTTTCTTCACGTCCATTCTGTTTTTGCAACCAGCAATGACGATCTTGGCAAATTAAAGCAAGAACTCCTCGAGCTTGAAAAAATTACAAAACCACTGATCCAAACTTTTCGAAAAGTTTCACAACTTGTCAGTCCCTCCGTGGTGAGTTTAAGCACTGAGAAAAAGGAGTTTTCGATTGACAGAAGAGACACAGAGCCGCCGCCACCATCGCAAAATTTTCCGCCTAAAAATGATCCCCACGCAGATAATACCCCCAAAAAAGGTCTTGGCTCAGGAATTATTATTGACGAGCGTGGATATATTCTAACGAACAACCATGTTATCAGTGGCTTTTCCGAAGACGAAATCACGGTTGTTACGTACAACGGAGAACAATATACCCGTGTTAAAATTATTGGGACCGACCCAAACACCGACATTGCAGTAATCAAGATAGAAGGAGAAGATTTTCTGCCGATTACCTTTGGTGATTATGAAGAAGTACAGGTTGGGGACTGGGTGATTGCCGTCGGCAGTCCCTTCGGATATCAGCAAACAGTTTCGACAGGTATTATCAGCGCCAAAGGAAGAACACATGTCATCCCTTTTGAACTCCCTTTTATATATGAAGATTTCTTTCAAACGGACGCAGCTATTAATCCCGGCAATAGCGGAGGTCCACTGGTAAATCTCCGGGGGGAATTGATTGGGGTGAATACCGCCATAGCAACCCGTTCTGGCGGCTTCCAGGGCGTGGGATTTGCCATCTCTGCCAGTATTGTAAAAGAAACTGTCGAAAACATTATGGCCACGGGAACTGTCGTGCGGGGGTATTTGGGAGTGGGAACGCACGATATTAATACTGAACTAGCGGTAATACTCGGCCTTAAAGACAAAAAAGAGATTGCCCGCCGTTTTGGTTTACCAGCAGAAAAAGGAGCATTTGTCCTTGAAGTGTGGAGTGACACCCCAGCATCAAAGGCCGGTATCTCTCCGGGTGATATCATTTTCGAGATTGGAGGGAAAAAAATCGAGAATACCATTGACCTCCAGCACGCGATTCGTCGGGCAAAAGTAGACGCAGTCGTCATCGTAAAGGTTGTACGCAACGGGGTTGAAAATGCGCTGGAGGTACTGGTGGAACGTCAGCCACAGGACCTTGGAGGCAAAACGTATGTTGCCATCAGAAAACTCGACGAACCAACGAAATTTTCTTTAGGTCTGGTAGTCAATGAATTAAATCCGGAAATTGCAAAATCTCTCGGTCTTGAAGGTGAGCATGGTGTCCTGGTTGTTGACGTGGAAACAAACAGTCCATCTGAACGTGCGGGTATACAACCAGGCGATGTAATTACCAAGGTCGGAACAAAAGAGGTGCGCTCGGTTTTAGAATTTATGACACTGATGGAAGAGTTCCTTGAATCAAACACGCCGGTTAGCATCTTTGTAAAGAATAAGGGTTTTATAACTTTGAAATAGTTTGTTTGACGCATACCCTCCGTTCTATCCACCCTTGTATAACTCCATTTCAAAAAGCGGAAATTAGACTTGAATTTTCTTAAAATATTTGTTTTACTTCCGGCAAATGTTCATATAGCAATTCCTATTTTCTCATCTGCATCCGAGGTATATATGTCAGGACAACCATCGGAACCAACCACCTTAAGCTTCGAACAAATCTTCACTGAAGAACTCGAGCAAATCTTCCATGAAGATGTTTTTTACCCAGAGTTAACAATAGAAGCTATCTGTAATGGTGAAGAACTTGTAGAAATTCCACTAATCGAAAAAAATGTATATTCCAGAGCACAAAGAGCTCAATTAGTTGGCCTTGCCTTCTCCGGTGGTGGTATTCGCAGCGCCACCTTTAACCTTGGTGTGCTGCAGGGCATGGCTGAATTAGGCATACTCTCCATTTTTAATTACCTATCAACGGTATCCGGTGGTGGTTATATTGGAAGCTGGCTGATAGCATGGATAAAGAAAGAGGGAAACAAGAAAAATGGGAATAACAACGAAATTAAAAAAACCGGCTTGGATGCTGTTATTGAAAAACTGAAGCCGGACTGGAACACGCCTGATAATAAGGAGCCTGAAGAAATCCATCGTCTGCGTGATTATAGCAACTACCTGACACCTCGGAAGGGACTATTGGGGGCTGATACATGGTTGCTCCTTACAACATACCTGCGCAACTCATTCTTCAATCTGCTTATCCTCGTGTTAGTTCTTTTCGCAATTATAACCTTTATTAATTTCTTACTTATTTCTCTGTATCATCCAGAATCGCCCTTTCATTGTTGCATGAATATAGCTTGTTGGGTCATTCCTCCAATATTTATTATCATCTGCATCAGCTTCCTAAGCGGTTCAACGGAACGGAAGTGGTTGCCTTTTGTCTTGATTATAGTAGTTTTATTTCTGAGCTACGGATTATGGAAGGGCTATTATATTGGTTCGGTAGATTGCTGGATATGGTTTTCAGCGTTATTTCTGATCATCAGCTTTCTTTTTGTGCTTTTCTCAACCACAAGAAGTGAAATAGATACATGTAAAGTCTTAAAAAAAAACTTTATTTTTTTTTGTTTTCAGGATTAACTGCTGGTGGACTATTCTTTGCATTATCATACGGGATACAGAAAAGAGACATCACTATAAACGACTTCAGGAAGGACGATTTTATTGATTTATCAAAAGTAGAAGCACTTTGTATAACGCTGAGAAATGATGGAATTATAGATGATAACAAAATACATTTCCATGCCCACGAAAATACAATTGCGCATTTCAATGAGATATTAGAAATTACTCACCTCTATGACAATTTTATATTGAAGTATTACCACAAGAAATTTCTTTATAAGGAGATAGATTATTTTAAAGAAATAACAGAAGACTATCGTAGGAAAAGTTTTGAAAAATATATAGTTTATCAAGAAGAACGGATCAGAAATCTAAATTGGTTTTTATTGGATGAAATCTACCCAACCAGATTCCCGCTATACAAAATCCGAGAAGTTTATAAAAAAACTAAAGAAATTATAGAAGTTACTGATAAATTGCGAGATACAAAGAAGGATACGCTGCCAAAATCCCATGATGAAAACCTAATTTCATGGCTTAATAGATTGATACAGCATCCTGCTTTCTACGATAGAGTATGTTATTTTGACTTCAGTGATAAGGTAAACTATTTAGCAAAAAAGACCTCTGATTCCAGAAATAAAGAGTTTTCTAAATTAAATAAGGAGAAACAGAACAACGTAAAAAAGCTTAACCGCCTCCTCATTGAGGAGATGTTTCCAGATGATTGTCCAGAAAGCAGACATGACAAACCCAGCCGTTTGATCTTTGCGTGTTTAGGCATGCCCACGGTTATATTGATTTTTCTCTTAGCAGGCGCTCTTTGGTTTCTGCTGTCCAGAAATGCCTTCTCTGAGGACGAGAGGGAGAGGCTCGGACATTTTGCCGTGTCCCTCCTCGGCTGGACGGCACTGATAACTGCCTTGTTTGCTGTGACCATCTTTGGAAAAGAAATTTCAGGAAAAATCGTTGATTGGCTTCAGTACTTTGCTACCTTTGCCTGGATCCATGTAATGCTCGTTATGAGTGGTCTGTTACAAAAATTTATCCCGGGAACTGAAGGGAAGGGCGCAAAATGGGGTTTTAAGATAGCAATAGCTTTGGGAATATGCATCATCATCGGGGGGGCTATTATAATCTCAGCCTGGCTGCCCCATATATTTAACTTAGATCAAACACCTAATCTGTCACTATTATTTGGAGTCCCTGGTGGTACTGTTCTAGTTGCTTTTCTAATGGCCTGCTTTATGAATATCAACTCCCTTTCACTTCATACCCTTTATAAAGACAGACTGAAGCGTGCATATCTTGGTGAAACTGAAAATGACAATAGAGCAATCAACAAGATTATAACAGAAGGCTATGCCGGTCCTTTTCCCATCATAAATGCCACCCTTAATTTAACAAAAGGGGCAGAACTCGCCTGGCAACAGCGTAAGGCAGCATCCTTTGTTTTCACCCCCCTGCACTATGGCTATGAATTCAACAACAGACATTCTTCTGGGACGGAAGGTAATAATTCGCAAAAAAACACATACCGTTCGTGGAAGGGTACGAATGTCAAAGATGCAAATGTCAAAGATGCGCCATTTAAACTTGGGGATGCCATGGCCATCTCTGGCGCTGCGGCAAGTCCCAGCATGGGATACCGTTCATCAGGCGCCCTCGCCTTTATCATGACGGTGTTTAATGTTCGCCTTGGACAGTGGTTTGGCAACCCAAAAATAAATAATATACATACAGGACCTACTGGGCAAGGGTTATGGTATCTCCTGAAAGAGCTATTCGGGTGGAGCGATGACCGTGGAAAATTTGTTTATCTTTCCGACGGAGGCCACTTTGAGAACCTCGGCATTTATGAATTGGTGCGTAGACGGTGCCGGTACATCGTTGCCTGCGACGCTGGAGAAGACCCTGATATGGAATTCGGCGACCTTGCAAATGCCATTGAAAAATGCCGCACCGACTTCGGCATTCCTATTTCCATCGATGTTGAACAGATGAAGAAGGACAAGGAATCGGGAAACAGCGGCAGCCACTATGCGATAGGGACCATTGAATACACAAAAGTTGATTCCAAATCTTCATCTGATGGTATCCTCGTTTACATCAAGGCATCATTAACCGGCGACGAGCCCATGGATATCAAGAGTTACAAGACGCAGCACGATACATTTCCCCACCAAACCACGATGAATCAGATGTTTGACGAATCTCAGTTTGAGGCATACAGGACCCTTGGCTACCATGTGACGAAGAAGGTTTTTGGCAGGGTTTCTACGAAAGAACGAGACAGCAAAAATGCAAAAAAAAATCTTTGATAAGCTTGATCGTATTTTTTAAAGAGAACACCGCTAGAATTTATAGTAAACGTATTACATGAGTTGACATGTCTTGGCGGATTTGTTTGCGACGGATAATCTGTATACGGATATTGCTGAAAATCTTTTTGTAAACTTTCTATGGCTTCTCTTATCTCCTTACAGCCAGTTCTTTTTCCAAAAAACAACCACAACAATCGAAGATATCATCAGAGATACTAACAACGTCAATGAAAATGCATACGGGAGGTGTTGCCCGGGGAGACGGACGTTCATGCCGTACAAACTGGCAATGAGGGTGGGGAAGCTGATGACGATGGTTATGGAAGTCAGAATTTTCATGACGACGTTTAAATTATTGGAAATGATCGATGCAAAGGCATCCATCATTTGGCTAAGGATGTTTTCGGAGATATACGTCATTTCGATGGCCTGACGAATTTCAATAAGCACGTCATCCAGCAGTTCCAGATCCTCCGGATGGGGCTGGAACAATTGGCCTTTTTGCAGCCGTTCCAGCATGAGTTCGTTGGACTTCAGGGCAGTGGTAAAATACACCAGACTCTTCTGGTATTTTAATAAATCCATGACTTCCTTGTTTTGCAACGAACGGTACAGCTTATCCTCAAGCACATCAACAGCCGCATCTATGTCCCTTAAATAACGAAGGTATTGACTGGCTGTGCGGAGGAGCAGTTGCAGGACAAACCGGTTTTTTTTATCGGTAGATAAACCGTTTGCCTGACTTGCGGTAAATTCCCGCATAACAGCCGTTTCCTCCCTGCAAATAGTCACAATGAGTGAACCGGTCAGGATAATGCTGAGTGGCACGGTGCAATAGGGGATTTGTACCGTCTTCTCTTGTTCGTGAGGCAACCGGAGCACAATAAGGACAACTCCATCATTTCGCTCTGTGTGGGCACGTTCATCAATATCGATGGCATGGGTTACAAAATCAGCGGGAATACCAAATCCCCCGACCTCTATAATCTCATGATCGCTTGGGTCAGTTACGTTAACCCAGCTTCCATCAGAGGGAGACTCAATTGTCTCCAGTCTGTTGTTTGTGCTTTTATAAATCGTAATCATGGTAGGCTACCAGCGATATAAGACGGTATATTTTACGATAGCCTCTGCATCCTTTTTCACCGGAATTACAAATTCGATGGTACCGGCATCTTTTTTATTATAGGTATGAGAAGACTCGCGGATTTCCCAATCACCCCAGAGATGCTCTGTTACTAAGACTTCGATATCTTCTTTTTTATGATTGCGCAACTTGATCTCCCAGGTTTCTTCCCGTGCCCGATCACCCAGTTGTTTATAGTTGATTTGTTTCCGTTCCCCGACCACGTCAAAGGCGTCTCCAACGTACAGGCGAATCTTTTCATCCTTCGGGGTATGGTCGACCTGGTCCTCTCCAATAAATATCTGTGATTGATCCTCGTCTGACTTATAGACACGCACTTTCCCGGCAGGGATGGGGAGTCCTAACCCATTTTTTTCAGAATTTTCAAATTCTAATTTTACATTAATTTTCTTTTCGTTTTTCGAACCGTCATACTCGTAAATCTTTTTTACAGGCGTTGTTGTCGTTGGGAAAAGCGAGAGCTGTTTGATTTGATTGTTTTTAATCGTAGCTGCACGCTGAAGCGTGTAAAGGTGGTATTCGAAAAATGCCTTTTCCTCAAATTGCCTGTCCGGTGCTGCCTTAGCCATTGCCTGCATCTCATAGTCCATATGGCGTGGTGACGGTGGAGTTACCCGATGAACATCACCCGCTATCAGTTTCAGTTTGGCGTTCTCGTAATCGGCACCCGATTGATTAGCAACTGAGACCCAGGCAGACAAATCCAATGCCGTGTCGTTCTTATTCACCAGAGCAACGTATTCTGCATGCCAGCCAATTCCCTCCGTCAGATAGCTCGTTTCCATTTGGTGCTTGCCGTCTTTTTCATTTGAAAGATACCACACCAGGGTTGGCCGGGTAATAAGACCCGCAGGCAATTTGGGAAAGTCCACATTCTGAACGTTTGCCAGAGCGATTGACTGGATTCCACCATCCTTTTTTTCAAGGACGACGTTCCCGCCAGCACTCAGCAATTTTCCCTCAAAAATCTTGCCCTCTTTGGTAAAAAGCTGAACGGACTGATCAAGATATTTTTGCAATATTTTTTCTGCACTCACCAGATCATATTCATAATTCTGCTCAAGAATGGCAGTCTGGTCGGGTGAGGTCAGCGATTTAAAATGGACCGAGGTTGGATCGATATGCGACGCAACGTCAGTAAAACGAATCTCCTGCACGCCAGACTTTAACTCCATCTCACGGACGTCGCGCACGAGGCCGTAATTATTCTGATAAATGGTAACAGACACTTGTTTTCCCTGCGCTCCGGCATCCGGACAAAAAAACGGGAGAAGAACCAAGCCGAATACAATAATACCAGGATTCCTTTGTTTCATATTGCAGTCCTCCTTGTTAAATACTGTAGATTTATATCACAGACTCACTGAAGAAAAGACATTGTAATGCCAATTCATGATGATAGCAAGTCAAGAATCGATTGAAAATTTACTGCCTTCCTGAGGAATGTTTTTCCCATGAAAAGCACTCAGCCCTTCTTGCCATACCCGATAACGAAAAAGGAAGACGAGTCCGGGGATTGCCGCCAGAGTACAAAAGAAAAAAAAATGAACCCACCCCAACCTCTCAGCTAAAAAACCGGTAGGGGCGGAAACAATCACCCTCGGCACCCCCATGAGACTGCTCAACAGTGCATATTGTGTTGCGGTGAATCTTTTATTGCAGAGGCTTGCCATAAAAGCCGTAAATGCGGAGGCACCCATACCGCTCGTTAAATTTTCAAAGGCAACCGTAGCCGTTAATACTGAACTATAGGCACCCAGAAATACAAGCGCAGAAAAAGAAAGGGTTGAAATGGCCTGAAGGATTCCAAAGATCCAAAGACCTTTACAAAGACCGAGCTTTATTAAGAGAATACCGCCGACAAGACCTCCGGTAATCGTGGCAAATATCCCAAAGGTCTTTACCACAGCCGCCAATTCTGTCTTGCTGAATCCCAACTGTAAGATAAAAGGAGTTGTCATGCTGCTCGCCATGACGTCGCCCATTTTATAGAGGAGGATAAAAGCCAGGATTTCAAATGCCCCTGGCCGTTTAAAATAATCGCTAAAAGGTTCTATAACCGCCTCATGGAGAGATTTTGGAGGATTCCCCTCTTCTTTCAGACCTGGTGCCAGGCATGTGGTAATAATACCTACGAAGAGTGAAGCCGCTAAGAGCAGATAAACGATATTCCAGGAAATATGGTCGGCTAAGATCAGGGCAAACGCCCCGGAGATGAGCATGCCGATCCGGTAACCGTTGACAGCCAGAGCAGAACCCAATCCTAATTCTTCATCCTGCAAAAGTTCCCTCCGGTAGGCATCAACTACGATGTCCTGGCTTGCACTCAAAAAGGACACGAGCACGGCAAGAAAGGCCACTATCCATGGGGATTCCACAGGTCTTACCAAAGAAAATGAGCCAATGGCCAGCATGAGAAGCATCTGGGAAATCAGGATCCAGCCACGTCTCCGGCCAAACAATGGCGGCACATAGCGATCCATAACAGGTGCCCAGAAAAACTTGACGGTATAAGGAAGCCCCACAAGGGAAAATAAGCCAATCACGGCAAGGTCTACCTTTTCATCGGTCATCCATGCCTGAAGTGTGGAACCTGTGACGAGGAGAGGAATACCAGAGCTGATTCCCAGAAAAAACGTAACCAGCATCCGCCAGCTGAAAATAATCCTCAATACAGAGACGTGCATAATTGAAAATTAGGCAACTTTCTTATACAAGCGAGATACCAAGACACAAAAAAGTTTATGATATTTTGGCAATTTTCGCAGATTCAATCGTCCTCGATTGAACCGAAAAATTTGGTATGATTCTGTTTCCCAACACAAGTTCAAACCCTGGAGTACCGATAAAATATCTGGTCTAATCTGCAATATTGAACCATCCATGTGAACTTTGTGTTCGTAACTTTGTGGCTATTTTGAAACTCCTTGCATTCAAGCAGGATGGGTCAATCGGTGCAGACCCAACAACACCGTGCTGCCGTTAGTAATCTTTTTTTGTTGGGTGCGCTTCGCTCACCTAACCCACACGACTCTCTAGCTAGTACCTGTTCTATAATGTGCAAATGCCCCTTAAACTCGGTTGTGCAGATGACTTCTCGATCTGTAATAGTACCACCACAAAGGTCGCACTTCATCATTACCTCCGAGATTCAAACACTCACGAATTTTTGCTCATTTTGAACAACAATCGTAGGGTTCGGGTTTTTGGGAGGAATAGGCAGCCCTTTTTCTTTCAATAACTGAATATGTTCTATCATTCCCCACTTTGCTTTATACAGACAATCCTCTATGGAATGTCCAATGCCGGTAAAACCTTCTAAATCTGGGGAATAAAATCCAAAATAGTCTGGTTCTTCAGTAGCTTCAATTACTAATGAATATTTTAATTCGATCATTTTTCTTCCTTTACCTTTATTTTTTTATACCGGCAGCCTTGAGTATGGCATGGCAGGTACCTGTGGGAATTTCTTTTGACCCATGATAATCCACTCGAACCAACTTAACACATCCGGGTTTCCCATAGTATCTTATAGACCCCTTTTCTCTCACAATCCTAAATCCATTTTCCTCTAATAACCTTACCAATTCACTAAATTTCAATAAGACCTCTTATAATAACTTCATGAATTCCTCTATAGTAAGACCTGCATCTTTTACAATACCTGACATGGTAAAAGAATAAATTGGATTTGCCCTTGGAATAGTAATAATACGTTCTCTGTTAGCCATTGCAATATGTTTTTCCTTGCCTTGTAATTCAAAAACCCGCCCTTTTCAATGCTTTTACAGCTCGTTGGTAGTTATACCCGGTAGCTTAGGCATGATTTATTTTACTTCTCCATGACGAGACACCCTATCTTTGCTTAATTCTTCAACGGTCTCTAAATATGTTTTTATAGCATCTTTAATATTCTCTAATGCTTCATCCTCCGTCTGTCCTTGTGACCAACAACCTAGCAGGCCAGGAACCCAAACAGCATAACCTTCTTCAGTTTTTTTTGAGATTTACCGTGTATTCCCTAACGCAGCGAAGCCGCAACCAATTCTCCGTTATGAAAGCGGGAGATTGCTTCGGAAAAGACCCTCGCAATGACACAGACTATGCCTTTGATGACATTTGTGTGCTGTCATTGCGAGCGAAGCGAAGCAATCTTTCTCTCTTAAACAATCTGTACCGCCTGATAAGGGATAAATAGGGTTGTGAAAAAACTTACAAAAAAAAGATTTTACACGGTAATACTATAAAGGCAGGGGATTATTGCAATACGCCCCTACAAATAACTCTTGTCAAACTCCACCAGCGATTCGTTTTGTTTCTCCATCAGTGCATATTTCCTTGCCAGTTTACTGTGACGTCTGCCGTAGGCGGCATAAATAATAGCCCCGAGCGCCAACCACGCAATGAGTCTGAGCCAGGTGGAAAACTCGAGGCGGATCATCATATATCCGCAGCAAAGAATGCCCAGGATAGGGATTACCGGTACAAAGGGACACTTAAAGGCACGTGGGTGATGAGGGTCTTTCTTGCGCAGAATGATAACCGCAGCAGAAACAAGGCAAAAGGCAAGGAGTGTCCCGATGTTGACCAATTTTGCAATCTCCTCAATGGGAAAGCAACTGGCAGTAAGGGCAACACAGGCACCGACAATAATGGTAGAGATATAGGGTGTCCCAAAACGAGGATGAATGGCTGCGAAGACACGTTCAGGCAGGAGTCCGTCCCTCGCTATGGCCCAGAATATCCTGGATTGACTTAAGAGTAGTACCAGGAGCACGCTGGTCAGTCCGGCTACGGCTCCGACGGAAATAAAAAATGATACCTTTACCAAGCCATATCGCGTAAAGGCATCAGCCAGGGGGGCATCGATGTTGATGTCTTTGTAATAAACCATACCGGTGAGGACGGCCGTGACGGCAATGTATAAGACGGTACATAGCACCAGCGATACAATGATACCGATCGGTACGTCTCTCTTCGGATTTCTTGCCTCCTGTGCGGTCGTTGAAACAGCATCAAAACCGATGTAGGCAAAGAATACGTAAGCTGCACCCGTACCGATACCGCCAATACCAAAAGGAGCAAATGCTGCAAAATTATTCCCCCAGTTATCGCGCTTGACATAAAACCATCCGACAAAGATCACCAGAAGAATAACCGCGAGTTTTACTCCCACGATAATGCTGTTAAAACGGGCGCTTTCCTTGATACCAATAACGAGTAAGGTCGTAATGGCAATGATAATCAATGCTGCGGGTAAATTGAATACCACAGGCATTCCGAAAAGATAAGGTATATTTTGAGCAAAAAGGTCAGGTGTCTGATGCGACAACGTCCAATAGTCATTGGTAAGCCAGGGGGGAATATGTAAACCAAAGAGACCTATGAGTTTTATAAAATAATGTGACCATCCTACCGCAACAAGGCTCGACGCAAGCGAATATTCCAGGACAAGGTCCCACCCAATAATCCAGGCAAAGATCTCGCCCAGGGCTGTGTATGAGTAAGTATAAGCGCTGCCCGCCAGAGGAACCATGGACGCAAACTCGGCATAGCAAAGGGCAACAAAGATGCAGGCAAGACCCGAAAGGACAAAGGAGAGGATCAAGCTGGGGCCGGCAAATTCCTTAGCAGCCAGGCCGGTTAAAACAAATATCCCGGCGCCAATAACGGCGCCGATCCCTAAAGCGGTGAGTGAGAATGGGCCTAATACTCGTTTAAAATGATGATGGTTGGATTCTTCGGAAAGGTCACGCAGAGACTTTTTCGCGAATAGTTTTTTCATCGTTTTCGGGGATAGACTTTAGCTACAGAGGATATCAGGGAAAAAATACTTCTCACTTTGATTGTTGTTTAAACGTATTCATTAACCGTTTGCTTACATACCACAAGACTCGGTTAAACAAGATTTGTCCGCACTACCTTGTCACCGCCTGACTCAGCTTATACCTTTTCTATAATGTGTCCCAATTTTTCCTTCTTTGTACGCAGGTAATCCTTATTTTCGTCTTTTGGCTCCATAATAATGGGTACCCGTTCCACAATTTCAAGGCCATACCCGGCCAGGGCAGCAAACTTTTTAGGGTTATTGGTCAGCAACCGCATCTTTGTTACACCCAAGTCTCTCAGAATTTGTGCCCCGATGCCGTAATCGCGCTTATCGGCGGGAAAACCAAGTTTCTCATTGGCCTCAACGGTATCCAGTCCTTTTTCCTGCAGAAGATAGGCATGGAGTTTGTTTTCCAGTCCGATCCCGCGGCCTTCCTGTCTCATATACAACAGAATACCTTTTCCAGCTTCCTGTATGATCTTCAGGGCGTTGTGCAATTGTTCTCCACAGTCACACCGGAGAGAGCCAAAGATATCTCCGGTCAGACATTCATCGTGTACCCGCACCAGCACAGGCTCACTGTGCAAAGGAGAAGGGGCATTTCCACTCTCGCTGCCTACGCCCAAACACAATGCCAGGTGGAGATAATCATCAACAAAGGAGCGGTAAAGATGAAGGGTAAAATTCCCATAGGTCGTAGGTAATTTTACGGTAACGCGCTTTTCGATGAGGCGTTCCTGTTCATGACGGTACTTAATGATATCAGCTATAGTGCATATCTTTAGTTGGTGTTTTTCCGCAAACATTTTCAATTCAGGAAGTTTTGCCATGTTTCCGTCTTCGGTCATAATCTCGCAAATAACTGCTGCTGGCTTAAGACCTGCGATGCGGGTAATATCTACTGCACCTTCGGTGTGGCCCGTCCTGACCAATACCCCGCCTCTTTGTGCCTTAAGCGGAAACACATGGCCAGGCCTTACAAGGTCGTCGGCGGTTGACGTTTCGTCAATAGCGGTTAAAATCGTTGTGGCGCGATCTCTTGAAGAAACTCCTGTGGTGATACCATTTCTGGCGTCAATGGAAACCGTAAAAGGTGTCTGAAAGTTTGACGTATTGTGAGATACCATGGGATACAGCTCGAGTTTTTCTGCCCGTTCTGCATGAATCGCAAGGCAGATAATACCCCGTGCGTGGGTGAGCATAAAATTAATTGCCTCCGGGGTAATCTTTTCTGCAGCAATCGTAATATCCCCCTCATTTTCACGGTTTGCGTCATCCACCAAAATGATCATTCTCCCATTTTTCAGGTCCTCTACGACCTCTTGCATGGTGTTAAATTGCATGGAAAAACCTCTCGTATTTCATTTTTTATAAATTAACTGTGTAAGGTCAGCTATTAAAGTCAACCTATCCGTAGTATTGAATACCGATGTACGATTGTCTAGTCATAGTTCGTAAGCATAAATACTATTACAAAAGGTAGTTAAAGTAAAGCCTTTTTGTAAATAGAGTATATCTGGAAATTCATGATTCATCACAATTCTTTTACGCCCCGGTACATGTACCAGAGCCCGGAGGCAAATGTCAAAATAACGACCAGCCACCAGAGAGCAATGAGTACCGGCAAAGGGATATGGTTTCCCATGATAACAGATATTATTGCGATAATTTGAAGGCATGTTGTCATTTTGCCCAACATTGTTGGTTGACAGTCCATTTTGCCGGTAATGAGAAGCAAAACAATACTCCCAACCATGAGCAAGAGGTCACGGCATACAATCACAGCCGTGATCCAATTGGGAAATCTTGGCTCCGGCCATAGCTGGTCGGAGGAGAGGATAATGCAGGAGACCACCAGGACAAGCTTGTCGGCAACAGGATCAAGATATCTTCCCAAATTGGTTATTTCTTTTCTCTTTCGTGCAAAATAGCCATCCAGCATATCGCTGAGTCCGATCATGAGCATGATAAAAAGGCAGATATACCGGTAATGATTATGCTGCTGAACTTGCATAATGCATAGAACCAGGGGAGGAATAAAGAATATCCTGCTAAGGCTTATTTTGTTAGAAAGATTTAACACGAAATAACCTCATGACTGATATTTTACCTTGCGGCTCAGCCGCAAACCAGATTCTCATTATAGGTTAGGGGTAGAAGAGGCTTTCGCCTCACCTTCTTCAAAACCGTACCTGTATATTTCCCGTCAGGTGGATTACGGCCGACAGGCTGGAGCCATCCTTTTCATGAAACAGCCAGAGAAAAAATTTCACTTTTGCAATGAACGATTGCGTGTCAAAATCATTAAAAAGACATATTTTTGTGAGGAAGTAGCCAGAATGAGTCTGAAAAGGTGAAATCCGAAGCGCGAAATTTGCGAGTTAACTCTGACAGGGTAAACCTTTTTTACTGCAACGTATCCCTGCATGTTTTGAGCAGAGAATGTCAAAAACACCTTTGATGATACGAATTGACCATAACGTCTGTTTGTTATGGCAGAGCTTCAACCATGCCAAACCTTACTTTCCATGAAAGATGTGCTCTTATCTTTATTGACGCTTTTTGTACCATGCTACGAACATGCGGATGCCTAGCTCAATGGGTACTTTGGGGTTGTAGTGTAAAAAACGTTCCCCCTTAGTAATATCCGCATAGGTTCTTTGCACGTCTCCGGGTTGTTCCGGAAGCCTTTTAATCTGAGCCTTCTTGCCTAATTCCTGCTCGATGATTTCTATGAGTCTTGTCAACTGAATTGGGGTTGAATTGCCCAGGTTGATAATTTCGAAATTAGCTTGCCGGTGCATGGCAGAAACTACACCGTCGACGATGTCGGAGACAAAGGTATAATCTCTCTGCGTCGTTCCATCACCATACATGGGAATCTGTTGATCCCGGTCAATGAGTTCAGTAAATTTACGTATGGCGAGGTCTGGCCGCTGTCGCGGTCCGTACACCGTGAAAAAACGGAGGCAGATCACCGGTAGTTTATAAAGATGATGGTAGTTGTAACAGTAGAGTTCTCCGGCCCGCTTGGTTGCTGCATAGGGGGATATGGGCTCGTCTACAGGATCATCTTCAGCAAACGGGATCTTTTTGTTGTTACCGTAAACCGATGATGACGAACCAAAGACAAAGTGTTTGACCTTATGTTTCACGGAAAGTTCGAGCAGATTTAAGGTGCCCTTGCAGTTCACTTCTTCGTAAAGCAATGGACGTTCAATCGATGGTCTTACTCCTGCATACGCTGCCAAATGAACGATTTTTTCAATACTGTGTTTTTCAAATATTTCCCGGCATGAAACAGGATTGCAGATATCTGTTTCGTATAAAGTTAAATTTGGATTGTCAATAACTGCTGAAATGTTTTCCCTCTTATATGCCGGCAGATAGAAATCGTTAAAATTATCGATAACAACTACTTGTTCACCCGCAGATAACAACCTTTCTACCAGATGAGAACCGATAAAACCAGCGCCACCCGTAACGAGAATTGCCATGAATGAACCGTCCTTTCAGGTAAATATCTTAAGATGCTAAGAAAATGTAATATAGCAAAGGCATTGTCATAGTCAAGTGAAAAACACCTTTGATAGCAGAAGAGTGACGTTATCTGGTATTACTAAGTCAAAATGTTACTATTTTAGGCTAAAAAAGGGCATTCCGAGAGGGTGGTAGTTGAATAACCTGTCCATAGAATTGTATCGTATGGTCTATGTTGACCGTTCGTTCTTTCTTAACACGGAAGACGGCATCAAGGTTTTTGCCGTCTGGTAAAGGCATGTAGACAGATCTCGCCGGATGGGTATATCTAACATTGTACCATGTCAGGAATGTGGTAAGTAAGAAAGTATTCGCCTGCTGATACGTTGTGATTTTTTCCATTCGTATCTCCTTTATGAGCCGGTCTTGGAAGAACCGAAAGATGGTTTCGATTCTTCCTTTATCCCGACCTTTGCCGTTTGAGGAATAGTCAAGCCGCTAAGCCAGTAAATTCGAGGGGTTTTGCAAATAGGGCGGCACTGCAAGTCGTTTTAAAATTTTATTCCTGTAATATCATGGGTTTTCCTGCGATACATGCACAAGGAGAATCTTTTTTTGTGCGAATTGCGAAAGTAGGGTTAACGGGTGGGAAAAAAGATACCACAGGAGATCATCAAGTCGGAAACATATTCCCGGTGACAGGGGTACTCATTATGTGGTTTATACGAGAGGCAGCCTGAGAGTGGCCATAATTCACAACATTGAAATGAGTTAGGATGATGTGGGTTTTTGTTTGCGAGATACGACTAAAACGAGCTGTGAAGGCACACAAATTGCGAATCATACATTCACTAAACATCATCCTGCAAACAAACCATTTTCCTGAAAGATTGATCATGATAGAGGGTTCAAAAGCGTCAACGAGTAGTAAACCCATAGATTTTGATATTCAGGTTGGTGCATATAGCAACAGGGAAACTTCTCCCTTTAAAAAAATCATTTATGATGAGATAGCGAAGCGCGGTCAGGAGTTAAGCAAAAGTCACACCTTTGACACCGTAACTACCAGGATAACTGGAGGTGCATTGTCTTTGCTCGAACGCAATACCTTTGAGACATCTGTAGCCAATGCAGAAACGAAGAAGAAGGTGTCACCAACATCATTGAGAGATCAGTTCCTGAAGTATAAAGAAGACCAGCTCTTATCAAACCCTGGGGGAGATCACTTTAATCTGAAAAAAGATGCGAAGGGAATAGATTGCCATGAGGATCAATCACGATTTACGGTAAGGGTTGGGAAAGATGTAAAGGACGCCGGTGAAAATTTCTTAAATATCTTTAAAGATATTGGTCCCGGGGCAACGTTTAAATATATTGATAAAGATGGTAGCGTTCGGGAAGGAAAAAAGGTGGGACTGGGAGGTACGATGGTAAATTTCTTCAAAGATATAGCCGGGGGAATGACGTTGGGCAAATATGCACCGAACGGCGAAAAATCTCCGGCTAACGCCATGGAGGCCACAAAGCATTTCTTCAAGAAGATATTTGTGGACGCCCTCTTTAAGGATATCGTAGTGGGCATACCAAGAAGCGCTATCCATGTTGGTGAGAATGCGGTATTTGCCTGCATGAATCTTGCAGAGGTAGTCCCTGATGCAACCATAGGTAATTGTAAGAAAGGACGGGAGATGACGACAGAGGTCTTTGATGACGCGCAGGTGGTGGTGGATTTCGTCACTGATATAATTCCCATGGGTGAGGCAGGCGCCAGGACGAAGGCTATTGCCTTCACAAAAGGGCTTAAGGGCCTTCCGATTATCAACAACCTTACCTCGCCGGAGCACGGAGAGATAGATGAAAAATGGAGATATGTCCGGAATACGCCTTTCAGAAAGGCGATTGAATCAGTTGCAACGTTGATACCGGTTCGGATATAAAGGGCACAAAATTTCCCTTAATGAGGAGTAGCAATTTTTACCAACCCTTCTTCGTCTAAATTTCCTATAACGTCGATTGTTGCCGGTAAAAATAATTTTACGATTTCAACGTTTGTCAGCAGGTGCTGGGTAATCCTGGGGGTAAGGTATTGTGACGTCCCTTTTGTAAGGGCAAGGGGAATGATGAGTTGGTCTGCGAGATATTCATCGATGACACCTTTGGTTTCAAGAAAGCAAAAGAACTCATTGCAAGCTTCATCTGCCACGGTTTCTGCTCGTTTGCCTATAGCGCCTAAACTGAAATAACAGCATTGGCTTTGTTCGAATTTTCCCACCAGAAGCAGCATCGTACCCTTTCCGGCTGCCGGTAAGTCTGCAATGCCTATGTCGTGGGGAATGTTTCGCTCCAGTAATTTCTTTTTTGCCTGTGCTTGCTGTCGCTGTGCAATCGTACTGTCCAGATTACTTATCGTGGATAACCCATGCACCGTGAGGAGTTTTCCTCTGTCTTCCAGATGTACCGGATGTTGCGGTCCTTTGGGATGTATTGTGGTGATGACCTCACCACCACCGCGCGGGTAGAATCCTGCCCGCAGGGTTTGTATCCCGGCAATAAAGCCAATTTGCTTAAGAAAGTATAGCCACTGTTGCGTGAGGTAATCTATACAGGGACTGTGACTGACGTGTGTGCCTCCGGTGATGGTGACCGAAGAAGGTTTATCCGCCAGACTGAGCGGATAAAATATGGTCTGCAAAACGAGTGAAACAGAGCCCGCCGTTCCAATGTCGAAATGATAGTTACCCGCTTGTATCTCCCCTGGAAAAAATTTAAGGTCGGTGGACCGTAGGTGATTGCCGATAACTTTTGCGTTGCAGATGCTGGCAGTAGCATTGACTGCCTGCAGGTGCTGATGGCTGAGTCCCGGTGTCTTTCTCTGCGCACGTATCTTGTAAATCTCAAAAGGTCTTTGAGTGATGGCAGAGAGCGAAAGGGCTGTGCGCAGGATTTGTCCTCCCCCTTCACCAAAGGAACCGTCTATAGCAATGATATCCTTCTTCATAGACACTAAAAAGAAAAGGGTAGGACATGGAATGCCCTACCCTCATACTGTTTGGAAAATACCTGTTTGCAGGCTAGATTATTTACTTACCACCAAATTCACGAACTAACTTAACCAGTGGGTCAAGGTCAGCAGCATCGACTCCAAGGTCAGAGAGTTTTACATAATTCGGGTTTTTGGTGCCTTCGGTCATTGACTTTTTCATGTCTGCGTCAGTCCTCGACTTCTGATATTCTGCATTTGTGAAGTCTGGTACCTGAAATTGCTTTCCTGCCTCACTTCCTTTCCCATCAGCGCCATGGCACAGTTCACAGGTGTCCTTGTAAATCTTTTTTTACGTCTCCGGCATGTGCCGTGAAGCTTGGGTAGCCTAAATATGCACCAAACATTGTTGCAACGGGAATTGCGCAATAAGTTAAAATCTTTTTCAACGAAATTTCCTCCTATTTAAAAGTATCCGAATATAGAACTTTTACGAAACGAACGTAGGTTTTGTTAAGAAGTATGTTATTGTAACATACATTCACGGTTTTTTCTTGACTTTGTATCACCTCCTGTCAGGTTTACTTTATTGTGGATTCTATGAAATTGATAACATTGTCTAAATCCTCATGAGTGAAAGCAGGTACACGAGACGGCATCATGGCAGTACTGGTAATCCTCAACCGGCGTTTGCTTGACTTATTTTTTGCCTTTATCTGCTGATGGTTATTTTGGATTTCAATAGAAGGGTAATTCCATCGCTTGTACCCCTCGACAAGTATGATATCTGTGTCCCGGTAATTATTTTCAATAAGCGTTTTTATCGACGGTGATTTTCCTCTCGTCCTCTTCACAATCGCCACTTTTTCCGGCGATGATATAGAAACTACGTCCGCCCCAGCCACATAGTGTCGGTGCGTATCCTTGCCTTCGTAATCAATGTGGAAGGAAGGGACATTATATTTTATGGTTCCAACCCGATATCCCTTCTTCTTTAATAACGGTATAAGAATCTCAATGAGCGTCGTCTTGCCGGTGTTCTGTTTACCAATGATTGAAACAACAGGAATAGTTTTTGGCAAGGTTTATTTGTCAGATATTCTGAAAATAACTCTAAATATCCGATGCCTTTTCTGATAAGAACTGGCAAGGATTTTTATCGTTTCGTAAAAACTTAATGAAAACTCTCTACGTTGTCTATCTCAGAAAGCATCATGATATCATGAGTTTTCAGACGGTTCAGTTTAAAAAAACTGTAGCATCTCTTGCATATGGTGTCAAGGACTTTCTTCTCCGGCAGAATTTCTGAAATGGGTATTTTAAATTCAGAAAATTTGCTATATAATATTTAGCCGTTTGTGACACCATGTTTGTCGTCCTCTCTTTAAGCAGATGGAACAAATTCAGAGATGTTTTCTGTTAAAGATCAAATTACGTGACAACTATTTTGGTCTCGACGCTATCAGGCGTGGTATTTTCTGAATTATGATAAGCACGTGAAGGCTTCTATAGTATTACCGTGTAAAAACTTCTTTTTTTTGTAAGTTTTTTCACAACCCTATTTATCCCTTATCAGGAGGTACAGATTGTTTATGAGAGAAAGATTGCTTCGCTTCATTCGCAATGACAACGCACCATATGTCAAAGCATAGCCTGTGTCATTGCGAGGGTCTTTTCCGAAGCAATCTCCCGTTTTCACAATGGAGAATTGGGTGCGGCTTTGCTGCGCTATGAATAAAGATACCTGATTTGAGTAATTAACTAACCAATTGTCGTGGAGGTCGTGATGGAATCAGACGTTAAAAAGATTACGGAAAGGGTGAAACGTGAAAGTGATTTTGTGAATACCCTGATGTATGAGGTTGGGAAAGTAATTGTGGGTCAGAAATATTTAATAGAAAGATTGCTTATCGGCATTCTCTCTAACGGACATGTATTATTAGAAGGCGTACCGGGACTTGCGAAAACTATGTCTGTTATGACCCTTGCCAGGGCATTGCAAGCTGGATTTCAGAGGATCCAGTTTACGCCGGATTTACTCCCTGCCGATCTTATTGGCACCCTTATTTATAATCCCAAGAGCGGCGACTTTACGGTGCGTAAGGGGCCAATTTTTACCAATATTGTTCTTGCTGATGAGATCAACCGGGCGCCTGCTAAGGTGCAAAGCGCGCTCCTGGAGGCGATGCAGGACAGACAGGTTACTATCGGGGATCAGACATTTAAATTAGAGGATCCGTTTCTTGTGCTGGCTACCCAAAATCCCATCGAACATGAAGGCACCTATCCTCTGCCTGAGGCACAGGTAGACCGGTTTATGCTAAAATTACACATCACGTATCCGGATAAAAAGGAAGAACGGGAGATTCTGGATCGCATGGCATTGACCAGACAAGATTTCAAGGTGACTCCCGTTATATCTCCGGCGGACATCCTGCGTTTGCGTACCATCGTTGATGAAATTTATATTGATGATAAAATCAAAGATTATATTATTGATATTGTATTCGCATCACGGGATCCAAAGGCCTATAATCTGAATCTGGAAGAATTCATTGAATACGGTGCGTCTCCGCGCGCTACGATTTTTCTTACCCTTGCTGCCAAGGCGCACGCCTTTATCAAAGGCAGGGGGTTTGTTACTCCTCAGGATGTAAAATCGATAGGGATGGATGTGCTTCGTCATCGGGTAATTATTACGTATGAGGCAGAAGCAGAGGATATGCGCGCCGAAGATATTGTGCAAAAGATATTTGATACGGTAGAAGTTCCGTGAAGTAGCGGATCAAACGGTTTAAGTCGCTCATGAAATAGTCCCGCTGACACGACAGAACTACAGTAGGTCATTATGATTCCGAAAGACATCCTGAAAAAAAATCCAGCAGATAGAGATTCATACCCGTCGCCTTGTCAACGAGGCGTTCATCGGCGAGTATCACAGTGTTTTCAAGGGAAGAGGGATGGAGTTTGATGCGGTGCGGGAATATCAGCCAGGAGATGAAATCAGGACGATTGACTGGAATGTAACGGCGCGCATGGGTCGTCCCTTTATCAAGCGATATGTAGAAGAACGGGAATTAACGGTGATGCTTCTGGTAGACGTAAGCGCCTCGGGAAACTTTGGATCAGTCAAACAATTGAAGAATGAGATTGCTATCGAGGTCTGTGCCCTGCTTGCTTTTTCTGCCATAAAAAATAATGACAAAGTGGGCATGATTATGTTTACGGATAGAATTGAAAAATTTATTCCCCCCAAAAAAGGGACGAAGCATGTATTGCGGGTCATCCGGGAGCTTTTATGCACAGAGCCGGCGGGGAAAGGAACAAATATTTCTGTTGCGCTGGAATATATGGACAAGATTTCCACCCGGCGTGCGATTTGTTTTGTGGTCTCCGACTTCATTGCAAATGATTATGCGCATGCACTTCGCATTGCAAATAAAAGGCATGATGTGATTGCGATTCCTATTATTGATCCCCGGGAACAGGAGTTACCGAACGTGGGTTTTATTGAATTGAGAGATGCTGAGTCAGATGAGATACTTCTGGTCGATACGGCGAATCCGCTGGCACGGAAGGAGTTTGGTGCGCTCCATGCCAGGCAAAAACAGGAAAGGTCAAGGTTGTTTCGGTCAATGGGAGTCGACGAGATTATTATTGGTACCAACCGGCATTATGTTGAACCGATTGTTCGTTTCTTCAGGTTAAGGGAAAAGAGATATTGATTGCATGGTTTGGTTAAAAATGGTTATAAAAAAGCGCTGTTCCTTGCCAAATATGCTATTGCTTTTGCTCGTGGTAGCCTATACACTAGGTGAAGTGAATAATGGCGTCTTTGCCTTGGAAAATCGGGACGCGGAAAGCATACCCTCAATCGAGGCAACCGCACATGTCGACAGAAATGAAATAACGATTGGCGATAAGATAAAATTCGGAATTTGTGTAACGTATAAGGACGGCATTGTTGTACAGTTTCCCGAATTAGAACAGCAGCTTGGGATATTTACGGTAAAAAATACGGGAATTGCTGAAGAACCAAAAAGAGAAAAAGACGGCCGCTTTATGGTCGAACGCTACTATGTGCTGAGTTCCTATGAAATTGGCAGTCAAACGATTCCGTCATTAAAAATAAAATATGGAGGCGTACAAGGCGAGGGAGAAATTGTTACCAGGGAGATACCTATTGATATCAAGGGTGTTTTGCAGGAAGGAGAAATATCCGGCGATATAAAGGACATTGTTCCCCCGGGTAACGTGCCGGTTAGTTACAAGAGATTGTTTCCGTGGATCGGTGGTACATGCGCAGTAATTTTGGTATCGGGAATTGTTTTCTGGCTAATCAGGAAATGGAAGAGGAGAGGAAAATCACGGGAAGGTGAAGTTAAAATACGATCGCCTCACGAAATTGCCTATGAATTGCTGGAAAAGTTACTGAGAGAGGATCTGATAACACAGGGACTCATCAAAGAATATTATTACCGTTTAACCGGTATCGTGCGACATTACATAGAAAACCGGTTTGGTTTATTGGCGCCTGAGCGCACAACAGAGGAGTTTCTTGCAGAAATGGCACATACCAACATATTGAATGATACCCATAAACGATTGATACGCGATTTTCTTGAGCGGTGCGACATGGTAAAATACGCAACGTATGGGCCATCCAGGATAGAGATTCAGGAAACCTATGATGCAGCAAAACGATTAATCGATGAGACAAGAGAGCGTTTAGAAGAAAAGGAGGTGGTCCCTGCATAAAAATTATTGATTCTCGCAGGTTGGGAAATTATCGGTTATAGTATTGTCGTTTAAAAACTTCTTTTTTTGTAAGTTTTTTCACAACCTTATTTATTCCTTATCAGGAGGTACAGATTGTTTATGAGAGAAAGATTGCTTCGCTTCGCTCGCAATGACAACGCTCCATTTGTCATCAAGGCATAGCCTGTGTCATTGCGAGGGTCTTTTCCGAAGCAATCTCCCGCTTTCTCAACGGAGAGTTGGGTGCGGCTTTGCTGTGCTATGTATAATACCAAAAAAACGTTCACATCTCACTGGTCATGGTTTTGAAACACATCGTTCTCAATATAGTAAACCTTTTTAAAAAGGGCAAGAACAATGGTAAAAGCGCCGGAAAAATTTTTGGATGAATATTTAAGTCGTGAAAAAGGGTTGGGGTCTGGTAAAAAATCCTCAGGTACACCTGTGCGCAAGGTTTCGGATGAAGAAGCTGCAAGGCTCAAAAAGAATTTACAGACTTTATGGGATATCTACAGCACTCCGGAGATTAAAGAAATCCTTTCAAGGGAACATGAAATTCGGTTTTTTCGTACAGAAAATGACAAGACACGTGTCAGCCTGAGTTATGTCGAGAAAGGCATTTCCATGGAATATGAGGTAGATATGGGTTCCAGAAAAGAGCTTGCGGGAGCACAAATATACAAGCAGGCAGTAATGAATCTCAACCGGTATTTTACTTATGAAACAGGGGCGGGAGACCTTCTCAAGTCTGCCAATGAGGCGCTCCAGGCTCTTGTGGACGTGTTCATCGACAAGGAAATTCCGGAAACAGATATCTGGAATGCCATCTCAAAACGGGAGCAAGTGCAGACTTCTTTTCATCTGCTATAAGTTTCCATGATCTTTCGTGACCCTTACATACTGTTATTTATTATTGTCGTTCCACCCTTAATCTATATTTACTTTCGAAGCAAGGGTACCAATCAGGTCGTCTTTCCTTCTCTGGGTGTGTTAAAAAAGATAAAGCCCTCATTTTCCCAGAGGTACCGGCACATACTCATTGTCCTCAGATCTGCGGCTATTATCCTGCTTGTGATTGCACTGGCACGACCTCAGCACGGAAACGAACAAACCAAGGTAACGACAGAAGGTATCGACATTGTTCTTGCCGTGGACGTATCCGGGAGCATGCTGGCAGAGGATTTTGAAATCGGCGGCCAGCGATATAACCGACTTCATATTGTTAAGCCGGTGGTGAAAGATTTTATTATGAAACGCACGAATGACCGTATTGGTTTGGTTGTTTTTGCCGGACGGCCATATACCCAGTGTCCGATGACACTCGATTACGGTATGCTGTTGCAGCTTCTGGAAAAGGTGGAGATCGGGATGGTTGAAGACGGTACTGCTATTGGTTCTGCCCTTGGTTCATCTATTGAACGACTGAAAGATACGAAGGCGAAGAGTAAGGTGATAATCCTTTTAACGGACGGGAGAAACAATGCTGGTGAAATAGATCCTTTTACTGCTGCAGAAATAGCCAGGACCTTTGGAATTAAGATTTATACGATAGGCGCGGGTACCAAGGGACTAGCCCCATTTCCGGCAATGGATATCTTTGGGAACAGGGTAATGAAACAGGTGAAGATTGATATTGACGATGATGCCCTGAGAGAAATTGCAAAGATTACCGACGGCAAGTATTACCGGGCAACCGATACAGAATCCTTAAAAGAAATTTACCGTCAGATCGATAAACTTGAAAAGACAGAAACAGAGGTAACACAATATACGGAATACAACGAATTGTTTCATTATTTTTTATTGCCGGCCCTTGGGTTGTTATTGGTTGAATTGGGTTTAACGAAAACAAAATTAAGAAAAATACCTTGAGGTACAGGAATTTCGAAGGTGAGATTCTTTGGTCGTTTCACTCCCTCAGAATGACAGAGTAATGCGAAAATGTCATTCTGAGCAGAGCGAAGAATCTAATTCGATGTTAAGGAATTTCAATCACCCCCCATAATCCCCCCGTAAACTGGGGGGGGGGGAACAGGGAGGTATGTCGCCGAAGGCCTAATTAAAACAATGATAGTAAGAGATATTACGGAGAAAACGACTGGTGTTGTTTCAATTCTTAAGCTTCTCTTTTGTCTGCATCCACTATTACGAATATGAAATACGGGAATCTTAATTACCTTTATCTGCTCGCCATTATTCCGGTGTTGAGTCTCGGATACCTTCTTTTTTTCAAAAAGAAGATGCGCGATCTCAATACCTTTGCAAGTATTGAATTATTGCAGAAGTCTGGGCTCTTCGTTAACAAGAAAAGACTGTGGATTAAGGCCACGCTCGTGATTGTTGGCATCTTTTTTTTAATTGTTGCACTGATTGAGCCTAAGTGGGGTTACCATTGGGAAGACGTCGAGAAAAAGGGAGTTGACATTGTCATTGCTGTGGACACTTCGCGAAGCATGCTGGCTGATGATGTGAAACCCAATCGGCTGGAAGTGGCAAAACGGGAGATCGAAGATCTGCTGAACGTACTGGAGGGAGACCGGATCGGCCTTGTTGTATTTGCAGGCACAGCATTTCCTTATTGTCCGCTAACGTCTGATTATGGGGCTTTTCGCCTCTTCCTGCATGATGTCAATACGAATATCATCCCGCTGGGAGGCACTGCCTTGTCGGAGGCGATCAAAAAAGGAATTGCTGCGTTTGAAGCAAATTCAAAAAATCACAAGGCTATTATTCTGATTACCGACGGGGAGAGTCATGACGACGACCCGTTAAAAGCTGCTGCTGCCGCCAAGGAGCAGGGGATTGTTATTTACACGGTGGGAGTGGGAAAGAAGGACGGTTCTTATATCAGGATCAAGGATGAACGTGGTCAGGAACGATTACTGAAAGACAGGCAAGGTCAGGTTGTTAAGTCAAGGCTTGATGAAATTACCTTAAATAAAATTGCCCTGGAGACCGGTGGGTTGTATACACCCGCATACGATACCAGGTGGGGGTTAGAAAAGATTTACCGGGATAGTATTGCTGCAATGGAAGATTCTACCTATAAAACCCAGCGGGTGAAAAGGTACGTGAACCGATATCAAATTCCTCTTTTTTTTGCAATGGTGCTTATCACTCTGGAGAGTTTCTTATTGGATAGGAGAAAGGTAACGAAGATGAGGCTTCGTTAAGTGGACGAGGGGTATGGTTAATAAAAAAGGTCAGCGGTACACATGTGGTTTTTTCGGGACAGTATTCCTTGCGCTGGTTTCCATAGGATGGATAGACCCTATGGCTGACAAGGTAAGAGACGGGAATGAGCTGTACCATCGAGGTGCATACGATGAGGCACTGGATAAATATGTGAATGCACAGATAAACTCTCCTCAAACCACCCAACTGGACTTCAATATAGCTGATACCCAGTACCAGAGGAAGAAATATGATGAAGCTGCCCAATTGTTTGACAAGGTTGTAGAATCAGGCGACCCTAAGCTGCAAGCAAAAGCAAGCTTTAATGCAGGAAATACCCTGTACCGGCAGGGGAAGATGAAAGAGGCTATGGAATGTTATAAGAAGGCAGTGGATTATGCCGACGAGATAGAATCTGTGAATGATCCGGTGATCGATACCCTGAAAAATGATGCCCGATATAACTACGAGTACGTTGAGCGAAAGATGAAAGAGAATCAGCAGAAACAGCAGAATCAGGATCAGAACGAACAACAGCAAAAGCAAGAGAACAAGGAAAAAAAGGAAGAGCAGAGCTCTAAAGAAGACAAGGACGAAGAGAAAGAAAAACAAGAACCACAAAATGATAAACAGGAACCCACGCCGGAACCCACCCCGAAAAGCGAGGAGCACAAAACAGAGCAGAGCCAGGAGCAACAACAGCAACAGGAGCAACCTGATAAAGATAAGCAGGAAAAGAATAAACCCGAAAATGATAAAAATGACAAACAGGAAGGCCAACGCTCAGAACAGCCTCAGCCGCAGCAACCTCAGGGACAGAGGCAAATGTCGAAAGAAGAAGCCGAGAGGCTTCTTGATGCGTTAGATCACGCCGAAAAAGAGACCAGGCAGTTGATGCGCGACAAACAACGTCTGCAACATAAGTCCGTTGATAAGGATTGGTGATTTGTTTCAAAAAGGTTTTTACGATGAGAGCACATAACTTCTATTTTTGTATTGTCCTATCTGCCATGATATTCTTCGGATGCATGGGGCAAATATTCGCACGGGATATTCGCTTAACGGCGACCGTCGATCAAAACATCCTGACGTTACGGGATCGGCTGGAATTGACATTGACTATCCATGGCACACAGGACACCGCACACCCGTCATTCCCAACCATTGAGGGATTTACTCTCCTGTATGGTCCAAGCATCTCCGCGCAGACACGAATTGTTAATGGAGAGGTCGCGGTCAGTAAAGCGTATACTTATATGTTGCAGCCTACTGCAAAAGGTAAGTTTACAATTGGCCCGTCCGTGGTGGAATACAAAGGGGAAAAGTATACTTCCCAACCAGTATCCGTGGAAGTGGTTGATGCGCCCCGTCAGTCTGCTTCGCAGACTCCAAACCTGGAAAAGCTTGTCTTTATTGAATTGAGCGCAGATAAAAATGAAGCATATGTCTATGAACAGGTCATCCTATCCTTTACCTTTTATTTTCAAAAAGGATTACCGGTGGGTGATATTGATTATGAAGCGCCGTCTACAAAAAATTTCATGGAAGAGAAGCTTGGTGACCAGAGACAATACGAGGAAATCAGGGACGGAATCATATATAACGTCCTTGAACTGCGTACGGCGCTTTTCCCGATGGTGTCAGGCGAACTTACAATATCGCCGGCCAAAGTGAAATGCAATTTGATTATGCAGCAGCGGAGAGGCCGGAATGCTCCTTCCGATAGCTTTTTTGGCGACGCCTTCTTCGATGACTTTTTCGGCAGAGACCAGAAGCGATACCCCATTGAAAGGACAACGAAACCAATTACCCTCAGGGTGAAACCCTTGCCTGAACAAGGGAAGCCCAAAGAGTTTAAAGGAGCGGTCGGCACCTTTGATATGGAAGTGTCAACACAGGCACAGCACGTAAAAGTCGGCGACCCGATTACCCTTTCCATGTCGGTATACGGCGAAGGGAATATCCAGACAATCCATGAACCGGTACTCGCCGTGGACAAAGAAAACGATTTTAAACTGTATCCGGCTGAATCCAACACACAAATTACGAGCAGGGAAGATGTGATCCGGGGCCGAAAGGTGTTTAGTAAGGTCATTGAGCCTCAAAAGCCGGATCTGAAATCCACCCCCGCAATCGTGTTCAGCTTTTTCGACCCGCGTTCAGGGCAATACAAGACGATTACCAAAGAGCCGATCCCCATTACGGTCGAGGCGGGAGAACAGGAAGTGCCTATTCAGTTGACGCGTTCCCACGATAAAGTGCTGCCGGTGAAACAACAGGTACAACTATTAACGGAAGATATCTTACCCATTATGACAAATTTGTCTGCACTGCGAAATCAGGAAAATGATCTGTACCGGAATCCATTCACTATCGGGTGTCTCTTTGTTCCTGTCGTTGCTGTTGTTGCCTCCTACTTGTTAAACCGGCATAAAGAAAGATTGACGTCTGATATTGGGTATGCCAGGAAAAGACGGGCACATGCCGTGGCAAAAAAAAGACTGGAAGGGGCGCGAACCGTGCTTCGCCAGAACCAGACTGGGGAATTCTATGCTTGTCTATCCAGGGCAATGTCAGATTACCTGGCGGATAAATTCAATGTCACTCCGGCAAGCGCTACCGGAGACAAAGTCGCCGAGCTGCTGACGCAGCGAGGGATTGGAGATGATATCAGAGGAGAGGTTTCCCGTCTGCTGACTGATTTTGATCGCCGGCGATTCTCAAGAGAGAGCGGGACATCGGACGAGATGGAGGCTGCCTTAAAACTCGCCGAAGAACTCATTACAAAAATGGAGAGACAATTGTCATGAAGATACGTTTATGGGTTCTCTGCTTATTGCTCATTCCCTTTTTGACCTGCGGAATACCGCAGGCACAATGCGAATCGCCAGAATCTGAAATCCAAAATCCTAAATCCGAAATTTCAAAGGGTGAGGCTGTGAAATTATTCGCAGATGCAAATGAAAACTATCTGCAGGCAATGAAGTTGCTTGCCACAAAAAACACAGCGGAAGCAGACCGGCATCTCAGAGAAGCGACAGCGCAATATGAGACAATGCTGACCGGTGGGTTCAAAAACGGGCAAGTCTATTATAATCTCGGAAACACCTATTATCGCCGCGGAGAATTGGGAAAGGCGATTGTAAACTATCGAAGGGCAGCGCGGCTCATACCGAGAAACGCAGATCTCGATGCAAATCTGAGATTGGCAAAAGGCGCTACAGAAGACAAGGAATTGTCAACGGAAATTCCCGTTGTGGTGAAGCGGATATTCTTTTGGTTGTTTTTATTAAACCGGAATGAATTGTCGATAGTCGTAGTGTCATTGTACGTCGCATTGATGATCGTCTTATTTGTTTCGAATATCCGTAAATATGCCTGGTTGAGAAGAGTTTTCATCGGTTTTTCTTCCGCCCTGTTTATTGCGGTGGTATCTCTCGGTATTAAAATCTATCTCGAACAAGGCGTAAACCGTGGCGTGATTGTTACCTCAAAATGCGAAGTGCGATATGGGCCCGGGGAAGAGTATGAACCGAAATTTGAAATACACAATGGCTCGGAATGCGTGATTGAAGATGAAAAAGACGATTGGTATCGGGTTTATGTCAAGGTAGGAGTAAAGCAGGATACGGGTTCGGATGCAAGCCCCGGTGAAAAGGTAAGCAGTGATGTGAGGAGAGGGTGGCTGCAAAAAAAGTATGTGGACATGATATAGGAGCATGAAATGGGCGGGGTCTATGGAAAGTTATTGATTGCTGCATATATTGCATTCATTACCGTCATGCTGTGCCTTATTGTCCTGGGTATTGTCGTTGGAAAAAGAGGTGATAAAACATCTTCTCCCGATAAATCCTTCTGAGTCATAGGCTCACAAAAGGGCATGAAAATTTGTCATTCTGAGCGAAGCGAAAAATCTCTTTTCATGTTCTGAAACTTCAGACTTTTGTAATCACACAAAGGCACGAAGCCGCAAAGAAATATGGTTCATTGCAGAGTACGCTGATTACGCATGGGAAAGATGACTATCCCTCATGAAATGCTTGGGCTGACCGGGCGATTCAATAATAATCGTGAGGCATATCGCTCCGGCACGTACAACGAAACCCAGCTCCGGCGGGAATTTATCGATCCGTTTTTTAAAATATTGGGCTGGGATGTTGACAATGAAAAGGGCTATGCCGAGGCTTACAAAGACGTAATTCACGAAGACTCCATCAAAGTTGGCGGTATGACCAAAGCCCCGGACTACTGCTTCCGCATCGGCGGCCTCCGCAAGTTCTTCGTGGAGACAAAAAAACCCTCGGTTAATCTTAAAGAGGATGCCGATCCCGCATTTCAACTGCGGCGATACGCATGGTCTGCCAAGCTCCCGCTCAGCATACTCACCGACTTCGAGGAATTTGTCGTTTACGACTGCCGGGTAAAACCGGATAAGACCGACAAGCCCTCTACCGCCCGCATCCTCTATCTCAACCACACCGAGTATGCACAGCGCTGGGATGAGATCGCCTCCATCTTCTCACGCGAAGCTGTGCTCAAGGGCGCCTTTGATAAATATACCGAAACGGGCAAGGCCAAAAAAGGCACCGCAGAGGTCGATACCGCATTTCTCAGGGAAATCGAATCCTGGCGTGACATGCTTGCCCGCAACCTGGCGCTCCGCAATCCTGATCTGACCCAGCACGACCTGAACTTTGCCGTCCAGCGCATCATCGACCGCATTATCTTCCTGCGCATCTGCGAAGATCGCGGCATCGAAAAGTATGGACGACTCATGTCCTTACAGAACGGCGACCGTGCGTACGCGCGCCTCTGCGAAATGTTTCACCGTGCCGATGAGCGTTATAACTCCGGCTTGTTTCACTTCCAAAAGGAAAATGGCCGCGCTGAATCGTCAGACACCCTCACGTTGAGCTTGAGCATTGACGACGGCACACTCAAGGATATCATCAAAAACCTGTACTATCCCGACAGCCCCTATGAATTCTCCGTCCTTTCGGCTGACATCCTGGGTCAGGTCTACGAACAATTCCTGGGCAAGGTAATCCGACTTACGGCCGGCCACCGCGCAGTGGTGGAGGACAAGCCAGAGGTCAAGAAGGCAGGAGGTGTTTACTACACCCCGACGTATATTGTTGACTACATCGTAAAGAATACCGTTGGTCGCTTGGTTACCCCCCTTACTCCCCCCGTAAACGGAGGGAAAAATATTTCCCTCCCTGTTTACGGGGAGGGTCAGGGTGGGGTTGCTGCTCACCTTCACGGAAAAACACGAGGGGATGATAAACTCTTGCGCAACATTACCCCCAGACAGGTATCCAAACTGAGAATCCTCGACCCTGCCTGCGGCTCAGGCTCTTTTCTCCTGGGTGCCTATGAATACCTGCTTGACTGGCATCGTGACTGGTACGTAGCAAACAGCCCCGAGAAATGGTCAACCGGCCGCTCTCCGGCACTCTATCAAGGCATGGGAGGTGACTGGCGGCTAACCACCGCAGAACGCAAGCGCATTCTGCTCAACAACATCTACGGCGTGGACATTGATCCACAGGCCGTAGAGGTAACTAAGCTGTCACTGCTTTTGAAGGTACTGGAAGGTGAATCCGAGCAGACGATTGTAAGACAACTCAAACTCTTCCACGAACGCGCCCTGCCTGATCTTGGTAATAACATCAAGTGTGGCAACTCACTCATCGGCACGGATTTTTATAACACACCCCTTATATCCCCTCTTTTTAGAGGGGAAAAGGCGGACTCTCCTCTATTAAGAGGGGTTGGGGGGGGTGTCAGACGAGGAGCGCTATCGGATCAATCCATTCGACTGGGACAAAGAATTCCCGGAGATCATGCAAGCAGGCGGGTTTGACGTAGTGATTGGGAATCCGCCGTATGTGAGACAAGAAGGTTTAGGCGACCTGAAAGAATATTTTCAGCGTAAATACACGGTATATCATGGGATGGCCGACCTCTATGCGTACTTTATTGAAAAAGGTGTTTCGCTGCTCAGGGATAAAGGGCGTTTCAGCTACATCGTTGCGAACAAGTGGATGCGGGCGAATTATGGTGAGCCGCTCAGAAAGTGGTTAAAGCGACAAGGTATTGCGCAAATTGTTGATTTTGGGGACCTGCCGGTATTCCAGCAAGCCACAACGTATCCCTGCATCCTCGTCATCGGAAAAGATACATCTCCATCTGCCACTCCTGATGGTTCAGGCTTGCAGCCTGAACCAAGTATTTTGATTCAATCGAAGAGGACTGCACCATTAAGATCGGCAAAGAAGCCTATTACCACGCTTTTCGTGACTCAGGTAAAGACACTTGAATTTGAAAACCTGGAGGACTATGTAAAAGGAAACCGCCATGCTGTAAAACTTGCCACCCTTGATGACACGGGCTGGTCGCTTGCAGATGAACGAAGCGCTGCGCTGCTCAACAAGCTGAAAAAGGCTGGAATTCCTTTAAAAGAATATGTAAAGGGTAAAATCTATCGAGGTGTTTTAACAGGACTCAATGAGGCATTTGTAATCGATGCAGAAACAAGGAATCGGCTCATTTCTGAAGACCCTAAAAGCAAAGAGATAATAAAGCCATTTTTGGTTGGGCGAGACGTAAAGAGGTATTGTATAGAAGATGAAGCACGCTACCTGATTCTTATTCCGAAGGGCTGGACTGGACAAAAGTCTTCCGGTTTTGCTGATGCATGGAAGTGGTTTAAACAAAGCTATCCATCAATAGCAACTCATTTGTTGCCATTCAAAGAAAAGGCCGAAAAACGTTATGATAAAGGAGAATACTGGTGGGAACTAAGGGCTTGTGAATACTACGCTGAATTTGAAAAACCAAAGATAATCTTACCGGATATTTCAATTCGAGGTAATTTTGCAATTGATGAGGAAGGAAAATATTACTGCGTTAACACAACTTACATTATACAGGGTTCGGACAAGTATCTCCTCGGTATTTTGAACTCAAGGCTAATAAGTTATTTTTATCGGAATTTATCCTCAACTTACCGTGGAGGCTATTTACGGTTCATTTATCAATATTTAATACAAATCCCTATCCGTACCACCACCTTGTCCTACCCTGATGACAGAGCGTATCACGACCGTATGGTTGTTCTTGTTGATCAGATGCTCGAACTGCACAAGCAATTAGTATCGGCAAAGACAGGCCATGACAAGGTTGTTATCCAGCGTCAGATTGACGCCACCGACCGCCAGATTGACCAGTTCGTATATGAATTGTACGGATTGACGGATGAGGAAATAAAAATTGTTGAGGAAGGAACCTAAGCGGGTTCAAGTTTGCAACTTGAACCCCCACGTTTTATACGGGCAATTTAGCCATGAAACGCATATAGTACCATTCGCCAAATAAACTATTGGGTTCAGATTTCAAATCTGAACCCGCCGGAATCTGTGAATTTTACTGGATAACAGTATTATGCCATCAGTAAGAATTTCAAAAGAATTTACATCAGGAATTTATTATCTTACTTTCACCGTCAAGAACTGGTACTACCTTTTTGACAGGCACAACCGCTTTGAAATCCTTGCCGACTCATTACAATATTGTCAAAAACACAAAGGACTTAAGTTACATGCGTATGTCTTTATGCTCAACCATATTCATTTGATTGCATCGTCACCTGATATGATTGCCTTTGTCAGGGATTTTAAAAAATTCACGTCAAAAGAGATACAAAAGAATATCATTGCTACAGAACCAAATGTTTTAAAGCTTTTCGAAACAGAAAATGGCAGATTTGAATTCTGGGGTAAGACGAATATGCCAAAGATGAAAAAGAGTGAGCATTATTTAATCCAGAAAACAAATTATATTCATGCAAATCCGGTGCGGAAGCAATACGTAAAAAATCCCAAAGATTGGGTGTGGTCGTCTGCGAATACTGAGGGTAAAATTGATGTTGATTCCATGGTATAAAATATCCAGGTTCAAGTTACAAACTTGAACCCGCCGCAGGAAACTCCTAAACGGGTTTGCAATTTGATTGTAGAGGAAATTTCATTTTATGTATGTGGGTTGCAGGGTGGCATGGACAAACTTTGTTTGCCCATGTTTAACTTCAACCCAACAATTTGATTCATCCGTCAGTTTGAATTCCTGATATTATCATCCGGTAAACTTTAAGCTTCAAGTTATAAACTTAATGTTTAGGTGATTGCTATCACAACATCGTGAACTGATTTTTAATGCTCAGGAATTTCAATCACTCCCCATAATTCCCCCGTAAACTGGGGGAAACAGGGGGAGGAAATTCGCCGATGGCTTAATTTAACTCATTCATTTCATTTTTTTCTGATAACTCCCGGTTTTTCACTATGCAAAAACCCATTGATAACGAAATACGAGAAATTGCCGTATCCGAGCTGGACAGAAATATCGTTGTGATTGCCGGGGCTGGCACGGGTAAGACCACGCTCCTGGTCAATCGAATGCTGCACCTGCTTTTAGGTCATAAGAGGTTTCAAAAAGAAGAGAGCCCTGTCCTCAGGATTGCGGCCATGACCTTTACGGAGAAGGCCGCCAGTGATATGAAGGTGAGGCTGATGGGAGAGCTGGAAAAGATTGTGGCGGTCATTCGTGGAAATGCCTCACCCGATGAACGGAGAAGGAGAGAGGAATTTCTTGCACATATCCGAGACACGTACCATACAACCCATGCCGAGATTGAACGCCGTGCAAGAAAGTCTCTGGAGGATATGGACAAGGCCCTTATCGGAACGATTCACAGCTTTGCAGCCCATATCCTGCGTCTGAATCCCATTGAATCAGGGGTAACGCCTGGATTTACCGTGGATGAAGGCGATGCATTTGAAGAACTCTTTGATAAAGAATGGAATACCTGGATCGGGGAAGAGCTTGCGTTAACTGCTCCCCGCGCACACCTCTGGAAAGACGTATTGAGACGGTTAGACCTTGCCTATCTCAAAGACCTGGCAAAGAGATTGTCGGAGTTTACGATTCCTCTGGATTCCCTTTCATCAAAAAAAAGCAATATATCCAACACATCCCTCCTCATAGATTCAATTTTTCAGAGAATTATGGGAATAGTTCCCTTCTGTGAAAAACCCGATAACAAACTCCTCTTACAATTACAGGAAATATCGAAGGTCCTTGATGCAATGAAAAAGCAGGGTATCGGGCATCTGCATACGGGGGGAGAATACGATTTTGACAAAAAGCCTTCTGAGGCAAAGACCGGTTGGACGGCCGAAGGATTTGAAACTGCACATGAACTGGTAAAAGAGTGTCATACCTTATTAAAGAAATTGAAAAACGTCGATGATGCCTTTATTACGGCTACGATTGACATCATTCTTCCTTTTGCAACGGCCTTCCGGCAAACGTATCTGTCACAGGGGTATGTCTCTTTTGACGGGCTTCTAATCCTTACCAGGGATTTACTGCAAAAGAAAGAGTATCGTTCTGTTCGCGAAAAGCTGAAGAACGATTTCCGGACGATCCTTGTCGATGAGTTTCAGGATACGGATCCCGTCCAATACGAAATCGTCCTTTTTCTCGCTGAAGCGCTGGGACATTACAGCACAGACGCCCGAAAGGTAGTTCTGGAGCAGGGAAAACTCTTCATTGTAGGTGATCCCAAGCAGTCTATTTATGCCTTCCGCAGAGCGGACATTGAGGCTTATGAATATGTGGTGAAGCAGGTATGCGGGCAGGGGGAGCCGTTGAAGTTGCAGGAGAATTTCAGGAGTCATTCCGGTATTATCGAAGTGGTAAATCAGCTCTTTGACGGCAGAATCATGGCGGAGCAGCCAGGCTTGCAGCCACGCTATATTCCTATCCATGCGAATAGACCAAAGAGACACCCTTTCCAGAAAGTTGAGATAGTCCTGGTCTCTGATAAAGAGGGAGAAGAACTTAAGGCAGATGAGGCCAGGGAGGCAGAGGCAGAGTGGATTGCCCGATGGATTACACAGCACGTGAATCATGAAGACATTGCGGATGTGTTGGCGGAAAATGGTGTTCGAAGGCTTGCTTACAGAGACGTTGCGCTGCTGTTGCGGGCATTTACTCAGGTGAGGCCCTATGTTGAGGCGCTCAAAAGATATGGTATCCCTTATATCGTGGAAGGTGAAAAATACTTCTATTCCACGCAGGAAATCCTCGACTTCATCAATCTCCTGCGGATAATCGAAAATCCTCACGATCTGATTGCACTGGTGGGTGTCCTGCGCTCACCGATGGTAGGCTTAACAGACCGGGAGATATATGAATTGAAAGAAAATCACCTATTGGACTACCGCAAATCAATCTCAGATGAAGCATCTCTGTCTCCTCATGATACAGAAGAAGTTGGAAATAATCCCTCTGAATCCCCCTGTATGAAAAAGGGGGTAGAAAATCTTCCCCAGGATGTAAAGAAAATCATAGAATTATTTTACGGTTTCTTAAAAAAAATCCATACACGGGCAGGCATAATCCCCGTTTCTCAACTTATCACAGAGGTTTTGGACAGCACCCACATTGCAGAGATTACCGCCAGTGCCTGGCATGGTGAACAGAAGCTGGCCAACCTCTGGAAACTTCACCGGATGGCTAGTGATATGGAACAGGCGGGGAGTATTTCACTCAAGACCTTTCTTGACCGTATCAAAGTGCGCATCAGGGAGGCCAGAGAAGAAGGTGAGAGTCCTCTTTCTGATGAGACACTGGATGTTGTGAAAATCCTTACAATTCATAAGTCAAAGGGACTGGAATTCCCCGTTGTTATCCTGGGTAACCTGCATGGTGAGGTAAGAAGTGACCGTGAGGTATTAGACGGTGCGGTATTTGATTGGTCTACGTCCACAACGGGCATTGTGGTTGGCCGGGGAGATCAACAAGTGAGGAATCTGCAAAGTATCGTGATTGAAAAGAAACTCAATGACCGTTCGTGGGAAGAAGAGAAGCGCGTCTTGTATGTGGCTACCACTAGGGCAAAGGAGCGGTTGATCCTCATGGGTTCATTGAAGGACGATGATAAATCATATATGGGACTCATTGTGCAGTCGTTAAGAGATGCTGCTGGTATAAAGCTTGAAGAAGTATTGACAGACCCTGGTACCACAAAGGAGGATGAACGTGCATTGCCCTCTAAAGGGAAATTTACTGTAGGAAATGCAGAGATCGTTGTAGAACATTTCAGGTTTGACGGGATACATCGCCCACAAAAGGCGCTCAAGGAAAAGACATGGGATGTCGACTGGACGGCCTTTATAGAAGTCTGGAAGAAGAGAGATGCTGGAATGTCTGCGGCAATCAGGAAACCCCTCTTCATCTCTCCAACGACAATAGCGCTTGAAGAGGCAATGAAAGAAGGCATGGCCGTCGCGCCGGGTCAAACTGAGGAGATTCTTCACGTTCATTTAGATGAATATGAACAACCTCGATCGGGAAACTATTCTTTATCCTCTCCTTCAGAAGGACGGAATAAAGGTGAGGTTATACAACCCAAAAGAATCCAGACTGATATTGAGCAAGCATATCCAGAACATGCTGCGTTGATTGGTTCTATCTGTCATCGTGTATTGGAGGGTTGGGATTTCCACGGATCTTCAGCGGAACTTCAAAGGTCGATCGAGTCTGCTGTAAAATGGGCGATTACCCTTGAAAGAGGTGCTGGCGAATCGCCTGTCCAGTTTCGGGGAGAAGACTTTGTATATCAAGGAGAAGGGCTTTCCCCCTCTTGCGAAGGAATGACGAGGAAGGCTTCTCATGCTACCGTCCCTTTTCCCCCTCCTTTGGAAGGAGGGGACAGAGGGGTGGTTGAAAAGCATCATGGAATACCCTTCGAAACGCTACAAAATCAGGACGTGGAATGGATAAATGCAGAAGTAACAAATATCCTCTCAGGATTCATTGGTTCAGAGGCACATAAGGAACTGCAGGCCGCACGAATCCTTGGCCGGGAGGTGCCTATCCTGCTCAACTGGGATGGTCAGATCATGCGGGGTACGGTTGATATCCTTTATAAGATAGGCGACCGTCTCGTTATCGCTGATTATAAGACAGATCAGGTTATCATAACCGACCTGCTGGCTAGGGCAGAAAAATATGGTTACCAAAAAAGGGTCTATGTTGAGGCCGTCAAACGTTGCCTGAAAATAGACAATCCGGAATTTAAACTTATTTTTCTCAGGTTGGGTAAGGCTATAGCGGTTTGACTAATTTTCAACAAGACATTAGCCGCACCCAATTCTCCATGGTGAAAACGGGAGATTGCTTCGTAAAAGACCCTTGTATCGGAAATTCGTTCCGATCATCAGGAGACAGAGTCTGTTGTTTTGCCTTGCTCTTCTCATCCTACAGTGCCTCGATCCCATCCTGCTTGTTACCCCTCTGGCATCACACACTTTCCAGAGCGGCATTTATTCTCACACTCTCTCTCCGACAGCGACTTTTACCTTGTTTTGTACGCTTGTTATGGTTACTATTACGTCTTATGAAAATAGTGGCAGGAATAGATATCGGCTCAACGACTACAAAGGTTGTGCTGTTGCACGAACAGACGATCATTGGGTCAAAAACATCATCAACCGGAACGAATTGCAAGAGAACGGTTAAGCTCCTGTTTCATGAAATGCTCGAAGATTATGATTTACGAGAGGACGAAATCCAATATACCGTGGCCACCGGCTATGGCCGCAGGATTGTACCGGCAGATGAAATTATCACTGAAATTACGGCAAATGCGAAAGCTGCCACATGGCTCATGCGCGGTAAGGCAAACGTAAGAACCATTATTAATATTGGCGGACAGGACTGCAAGGTCATTGCCATCGACGATCGTGGTATTATGACGGACTTTGCTATGAACGACAAATGTGCCGCTGGAACCGGACGTTTCCTGGAAGTTATGAGCCGTATCCTTGAAGTGGAGCTGGATGAATTGGGTATGTTATCAGAACGGGCTGAAAATATACCTCATATTAATAGTTTATGCACCGTTTTTGGTGAGTCTGAGGTCATTTCTCTCCTTTCTCAGGGAAGAAAGGTGGAAGATATCATTGCCGGTATTCACAAATCTATCGCAAAGCGGGTAGGCGCCATGGTCAAAAAGATTGGCGTTAATGAAGCGGTATTCTTTGATGGAGGCCCTGCATTCAATACTGGATTGAAACGCGCCCTGGAACGGGAATTGGAAATAGGGATCTCTGTTCCATCTGATCCACAGATCACAACTGCCCTTGGCGCTGCTATTGTCGCTTATGAGAGATCATCAAAGAATCTACCGAAGTATCAAACACAAACGAAAAGAGTTGCACCGCTATAAACAAGAAACCCGACCTTTTGTGTAGTTACACATCAGGTTTATTAGGCAATACAACACCGTCAACCTCTGCGTTTTTTTTAAAAGCCTTTCCTCGTATTTTACAATCGTGTATTCTTGTTCCATGGTCTCAATAGACCCTGGTCTTTTCTTGCGCACCACGGTCATAGCCTTATGAGCGTCATAACCCTTATTTACCAGATAACAGGCCAACATGGTACCTGTCCTCCCGATGCCAGCGTCGCAATGAACAACCGTCTTTTTCTTAGACGATAACAGATTATTTACAAAAGTCACAAACTCGTCAATTTGGCCTTGCGTCGGAGACGTGAGGTCAGCCACAGGAATATGCTTATACTCGAAGCCAAATTCTTCTATAAACGTTTTAGGCAGCGGCAATTCGGTTAAAGACACAATCGCTTCGATTCCGTTGTCTTTCAGGAATTCAAGATCCGACACGACAGATACGGGCCTTGCCATACCAGCGATTTCACCCTCAATAACCCAACTAAAATTTTTCGGCATCTGTGTTATTGTTATTAAATTTATTGAGCATTTCCTGAACAAGTTCCAATGGCAGACCAACTGCATTTGAGTAGTTGCCATTGATTTTTTTAATAAACTTTCTTCCTTCACCCTGAACAGCGTACGCCCCGGCCTTATCCAGTGGCTCACCTGATTTGACATACGCTTCTATTTCATCTTCAGAAATATATTTCATTGTAATACGCGTTTGTTCGTTTCGCAATAATTTCTTTTTTGAAGGTATGTCTATTATGCACACTCCGGTAAAAATGCTGTGTTCAGAATTACTCAGCAGAGAAAGAATCCTTTTTGCATCACAGGCGTCCTTTGGTTTCCCTACAATACCTTTGTTATGAAACACCAGGGTATCCGCGCTGATAACTATGGCATCATCAACTCTTCCGGCAACATCATTTGCCTTCAAGAATGCAAGGTTCTGAACTAATTCCTCCGGCGAGGCACCGTTAGGAAGGCATTCATCAATACTATGGGGTATAATATCAAAGTGATATCCTAGCATCTTTAGCAAGGTAACCCGCCTCGACGAACTTGTAGCAAGGATCAGACGTTTCTCATTCTTTTTCATTTAACAAAAAAACCCTTCTACTATGTTCTTATAGTAGAAGGGTAAACGATTCAACTACCATATTGTTAAAATGCTTTCCCACTAACCTGTGGTAACTGCTGGTTTCACTTGCTCAACCGCCTGCGTTTCAGTAGAACCCGAGACCAACTCAAATATCACGCGCGAGGCATTATCATTAAGACGTCTTCCTAACATCCTCAATTTTCTGTCCCTGCCTTCCATTCTATATTCAAGTTCAGGTATTTTTCCCACACTGCTACCCGACAAAACCCCTAATCGAGTCCCGGACAATTTCAAAATCCTTGTATAACCGCCATTACGGCTGGCAAATCGCTGGGCTATACCACCGGATTCCCGCCATTGCCCTTCGCCAAACAACTTCCTTGTAACGTCAGTATTTCTCAATTTTGCCAGGACCTGGCGATAACAATGCACATACCCTGGCCTATCAGCGTCCTTTTTTAATAATCCTTTTTTTGCAATTGTAATTAACTTTTCAGCAAAAGACTTTGTTTCTTTTGCTTTTTCTACGGTAGTAACAATTCTTCCATAAGTAAAAAGACTATTTGTTATATTCTGCCTTAATGACTTTCTATGCGCAGCAGTTCTCGATAAATGTCTTCCTCTCATTCTGTGTCTCATGGAACTATCCTCTCTCTTTTTCCATCTGTTTGATCGCTACAGGCATACCGATCGTTAAATTTAATTGTGCCAACTTTGTTTTTACTTCTCTAAGGGTCGTTTTACCAAAATTTTTTATTTCCAGAAGTTGTTCTTCCGTCTTTGCGACAAGATCACCAACATTTGCTATACCTGATACTTCAAGACAATTGGAAGCTCTCACTGATAAATCCAACTCTGCGATAGGTATGCCCATCTTTTTTATGAGTTCTTCTTCCGATATCTCAGGAACGGATTCAATGCCCATTCTTTTCTCAACTTGTTGCAACTCTCTGCCTATCTCAAAGTACTGAACGAACGGGTTTAAATGTTTTTTCATAATTTTAGCGGCTTCCACCATAGCCATTTCAGGTGAGACTACGCTATTCGTCCATATTTCCATGATAAGTTTATCATAATTTGTGCGCCTGCCAACTCGGGTTTCTTCGATAGAATAGCGGACGTTTCTTACGGGAGAAAAAATTGAATCAACCGCAATGAGTCCGAATTCCTGTTCTTCTGGCTCATTTTCCTCAGCTGTTACATACCCGCGCCCTTTTCTCACTTCCATTTCTACATTAAATTTAACATCTTCAGAGAGCGTGGCTATATGCAAATCCCCGTTAATTATTTCTACACCTGGGTCGGTTATAATATCCTTTGCTTTTACCTCACCCTTTTTTTTTTGCCTCTATTTTAATTACTTTAGGCTGATCACTATTTAGTTTTACTACGAGTTTTTTTTATATTCAGCAGTATATCAATTACATCTTCCACAATACCGGGAATGCTCGTAAATTCATGGCTAATCCCGTCAATCCTGACAGATACAACGGCACTACCTTCCAACGACGAAAGCAATATTCTCCGTAAACTGCCACCTATGGAGTGGCCAAAACCACGTTCAAAAGGAGCGGCTATAAACTTACCATAGGTATCGGTCAAAGTCTCTCTTTCCACATCAACACGGACGGGAAGCTCAAGACCTCTCCACCTTATTCGCATATTTTTCCCCCTAGCTGGGTTAATAAGGGATCTGAAAATTAAATTAAATGTCTGGCTGTGTATAATTTCTATCGCAAGAAATAAACGCGTCCACGAAGCTCTTTCAATCTTCCTGCAAGCCTCGCATGTGCGGACTAAATTAACATAACCAAATAAAGTTATTTAGAACACAGCTCAACAATCAACTGTTCTTGAGCAGAAGCGGAAATATCTTCTCGTGCAGGAAGCTGAGTAACCAGCCCTTCCAAGGGGTCAATTCTCAGTTGCATCCAAGCTGGAGCATTTCTGCCCTTCATCAATTCAAGATTTGTTTTAACAATATTTTGGGTTATCTCAACACTCTTAGGTTTTACCACATCACCAATCTTCACAAGGTAAGAAGCAATATCTACTTTTTTGTTATTTACCATAATATGGCCGTGCAAAACCAGCTGTCTGGCACTTTTTCTCGAAGGAGCGAAAGAAAGAAGACACACAACATTATCAAGTCTTCTTTCCAGCAGCATCAACAGATTTTCTCCCGTATTTCCCTTCTGTCGTTCCGCTTTTTTAAAATAATTCTGAAACTGCCTCTCTAAAATTCCGTAATAACGTTTGACCTTTTGTTTTTCTCTAAATTGAATGCCATATTTTGATAATTTTCCTCTTCCCCAAGTAAATTGCCCTGGTGGGTATTTTCTCTTTGTGATTGCACATTTCACCGTACCACAACGTATACCTTTCAGAAATAATTTTTCACCCTCTCGTCTGCACAATCTACATTGCGGACCTACATATCTTGCCATATCAATCCTTTCCCGAATCTATTAAAACTTATTTATACCCTGCGTTTCTTCCTCGGCCGACACCCATTATGCGGAAGTGGAGTGACGTCTTCAATTGCCTTCACGCTCAAACCAGCCGCCTGAAGCGCAGTAATAGCAGACTCGCGGCCAGGACCAGGCCCCTTAACCCTGATTTCAATTTCCTGAACACCATATTTCTGTGCCTTATCAGCGGCATTTGATGCTGCCTTCTGAGCGGCAAAGGGAGTACTTTTCCGCGATCCCTTAAATCCAACCGTACCAGCACTAGCCCAGCATATGGTCTCGCCGTTAACATCAGAAATTGTCACATACGTATTATTAAATGTTGCTTTAATATTTGCAATTGCCCGTGTAACGTTTCGTCTTATCTTTTTTTTGATTCCATTTGACATTGTATTTTTGACCTCAAGATGAATAAATCTTTAAAATTTTTCAAGATGGGTATTAATTTCCTGATTCATGTCGTATCCATGAAAATAATCTTTTAAAACAAATTCAGTATGAAACATTTCATTTAACCTGTCATATCCATCCATACTGAATTTCTTATTCCCTTTTTTTCTTCGCGCAACGATCATCAAATTTTTTGGAGTACATTTTGGTGGAACTATCTCAACCAGGTTTACAGAGTAACCAGCACCAATCAAAAACTGCGACCTTAATGCCTCAGTCAAAATATCAGCAAAACGATACCGCAATAGCCCAAATGCCGTTAGTTCAACAAGGGGATGCCCGTTTTTTAAGCGGCTCCTGATTTGATTTTCGCAACACGGAACTACCATGATATATTTTGCTCCCAGCTTAATACCCTTGGCTATCGTCTCATCCGTAGCAGTGTCACACGCATGTAATGCGATTACTATATCAATTGGTCTGTCAGGAAGAACTTCAATAATTTTGGCATGAACAAATTGCATATTTTCAATGCCAAGAGCATCCTTAATTTGATTACATCTTTCTATTAAATCGGGATTAAAATCTACTCCATAAAAAAAAGTTTCTATAGAAAACCGTTTTGAAAGGATGTAATTCAAAGCAAACGACAGATAAGATTTACCACAGGAACAATCAAGAAATGTCATTTCTCTATCTTGTGGCCATGTTTCAACCACCCGAAGAACCTGTTCGCAAAAGCCTACCACCTCATTAAACTTTTTAAAATCACGACCATATTCTGGTCTGTCAACATCGAGTGATAAAGCCTTTAACAATTCCCTGCAGGATTTTAGCTCTTCTGCTACATTTTTTTTAATTCTGTCATAATTCGATACAGAATGAACCATGCGTTAATTCTAAAAAAAAACCTCCTTTTACCCTAGTTCTTTTACACCCTTTTTCCCTGCCACAGTCTTTTTACGGCCTTTTCTTGTACGAGCATTGGTTTTTGTTCTTTGTCCCCGCACTGGCAAGCCGACTCTATGCCGTATTCCACGGTAACAGTTGATGCTTTTCAATCGCGCAATATTCTGCATCTCCTGTCTGCGCAATTGACCTTCTACGGTAAAATTCTTTTCAATAAAGGCGTTCAATACGCTTAATTGGTCTTCATGCAGATTTTTTGCACGGACGTTTTCATCGATATTCAGGTCTTTTAATATCCGCTGCGACAAAGCCTTCCCAATACCATAGGCGTAAGTAAGCGCAATAACAATCCTTTTTTCTGCGGGAATGTCAATTCCAGCAATTCTCGGCATTTATTTATTCCTTTCTGATTTTTTACGAATCCCTGGCAGTTATCCCTGTCTCTGTTTATGACGTGGGTTTACACAAATGACACGAACAACATTCTTCCTTCTTACAATCTTACAATTTTCGCAAATCCGTTTCACGGAAGCCTTAACCTTCATAATATCGACTCCAAACTAAACAGCCCTTTCGGTATTAAACTTGTCTATAAATAATTCTGCCTTTATCGAGATCATAAGGTGACATTTCAATCGTCACCTTATCTCCAGGCAATATTTTGATAAAATGCATTCTCATTTTTCCTGAGACATGCGCCAATACCTTATGACCATTCTGTAGCTCTACCCAGAACATTGCATTGGGAAGCGCCTCCTTTACCGTCGCTTCTACTCGAATTGGCTCTTCTTTTGGCATATACTATAAAACTGTGTTAAACCGTTAAAACATCTGCACCATCATCGGTCACCACAATGGTGTGTTCAAAATGCGCAGATAATTTCCTGTCTTTTGTAACAACTGTCCATTTGTTATTTAATACTTCAGTATCGTATTTACCCATGCAGATCATAGGCTCTATTGCAATAGTCGTCCCCTGCGACAGAATTTCATCTGCATCCAGCAAAGCCTTGCTCACGAAATTTGGCACCTGTGGATCCTCATGCATGCATCGTCCAATCCCGTGTCCTGTGTAATTTCTTACAACTGAATAGTCATTCTTCTCAACATACTCCTGAATTGTTCTTGAAATCAGGGAAAGCTTTTCATTGGCCCTTATAACTTTGATTGCCAAACGGAGTGAGTTTTCGCAAACATCGATAAGCTTTTTCGCTTCACTGGAAATTTGTCCTATTGGTATCGTCACTGCGGCATCTGCCACATACTTCCGATAGCCTACTCCTACATCTATGCTAAGGATATCACCATTCTTTAGTCGTCTCGACCCCGGTATCCCGTGAACAACCTCTTCGTTTATCGAAGTGCAGATACTTTTAGGAAATCCCCTGTATCCTTTAAATATTGGAACGCCACCTTTACCTACAATATATTTTTCCAGCTCGGTATTAAGGTAGTCAGTTGTTACATCCTCTTTTGCAATTTCCTTAGCAAGTCCTAGCGCTTCTGCTGTGATCTTTCCCGCCATTCTCATCAATTCAATTTCACGGACAGACTTGCGTACGATCAACTAACTACTCCGAGATTAGTGCATGGCATATTTTGTGATGCACCACTAATGGCATTTAAGATGTTTATAGTTATAGCTTCGATATTCGTTTCTGACTCAATCTCTTTTAAGATTTTATTTTTTTTTATAATAGGCTATTAGATCTTCAGTTTGTTGATGATAAACTCTTATTCTCTCCTGCACCGTTTCCATTTTATCATCCGCACGTTGGTATAATTTTCCGCCACATTTATCGCAAATACCATCAACGGCAGAGGGAACGAACTTAACATGATAATTAGCACCGCAAGTACTACAGATTCTTCTACCAGACAACCTGAGGATAACACTTTCTTTGGAAACAACGAAATAAAATACCAGATCCAGTTTATTCCCTACCTTTTTCAGCATCTCATCCAGGACCTTTGCCTGAGAAAGAGTTCTTGGAAAACCATCCAGAATAAATCCGTTTTTACAATCACTTTTTAAAATGCGGTCTTGAATGATATCAACGACAATTTGATCTGGTACCAACTGCCCTTTATCAATGTACTGCCGCGCATGTATACCAGTAGCAGTACCACTTTCTACTGCATCTCTGAGCAGGTTTCCCGAAGAAATATGCGGTAGTTTTTTTTTCTTTGCTAATGGTCTCAGCCTGCGTGCCTTTCCCAGCCCCAGGTGGCCCGAGAAAAACAATCCTCATCCCATTCTTCCCCTAATTCTACTTCCTCCGCTCAGGAAACCACTATATTGTCTCATAATCATGTGTGATTCTATCCGCTGCACCATATCGAGTGCCACACCCACAATAATGAGTAGCCCGGTACCGCCATAAAAACCGGCTATGGCCCTGTTAAGCTCAAAGCCACCTGCCACAAGTTTCGGCAAAACAGCGATCAAAGCCAGAAAAGCCGCACCAGCTAACGTAATCTTTCCCATAATCCCTTCTAAATATTCTGCCGTTCTATGACCTGGACGTATTCCTGGAATAAAACTTCCATAGTCTTTCATATTATTCGACATCTCTTTTGGATTAAACTGAATAGCAGTCCAAAAATAGCAAAAAAAATGTTATAAGAAGGACATAAAGTATTACATAAATTACACCGCCTTGTAAAACTTCGGACAAGCGTGATGTAATCCAATAACCAAAACTACCAGGATCAAATCTTACTTGAATTCCTTGCATAATTGCGGCTGGGAAGATTAACAACGACTGTGCAAATATGATAGGCATTACACCTGCCTGGTTCACACGAAGGGGTAAAAAATGTCTTTGTCCGCCATATACTTTTCTACCGCGTGTATGCTTCGCCTGTTGCACAGGTATGCGTCTCTGTCCCTGCGTAATATATACAACCCCGCCAACAATAGCGAGAAACATTCCCAATAACACAAGTAACTTAACAATCCCTATTTGGTGTTCGGCGGGGGTAACCGAGAAGGTGAAACTCTGCAAGACTTGAGAAAATGCCCAAGGCAAACGTTCTATAATACCGACCATAATAACAATAGAAATCCCGCTGCCGATACCATGTTCCTCGATTTGTTCCCCAATCCACATAAGCGTCATGGTCCCTGTCGTTAAAAGAAGTGCGGCCATCATTTGAAAACCAATCCCTTGAAGATAGACAGGAATAACAGGCATTCCATTAAACTCAACGGTATAAAGTGTACGCGTCATCACGAACGCCTGAAAGAGGCACAGACCCACAGTAGCCAGTCTGGTATATTGATTAATTTTCTTTCTTCCCGCTTCACCCTCTTTCTGCAGTCTTTCTAAATAAGGAATTACGCCCACCAACAATTGAAAGATAATTGATGCGCTGATATATGGCATAACCCCCAAACCAAATATAGCGCCTGAAGTCAAAGCACCACCTGCAAACATATCCACAAGCCCCAACAACTGACCAACACCAGTTTGAGTAAATTGCTGAAAATACGACTTTAATACCGTAGTATCAATCCCGGGAATTGGTATATAAACCCCAACACGACACAGAGCAATAAGGCCAAGGGTAATTAAGACCTTTTTGCGTAGTTCTGGAATTCTAAAAATATTACCAAATTGTTCAATCATACGATAACCTTAGCTTCCCCCCCTGCTGCCAGTATCTTTTCTCTTGCGATTTTGCTGAATTTATGCGCCATAACGGTCAAAGGTGTTTTTATCTCACCATCTCCAAGTATCTTTATACCATCTAAAACTTTCTTGATAATTCCTGCATCTTTCAACTTTTCAGGATCGACCATTGTTCCTTTATCAAAACACACCATATCTTTTACATTAACGATAGCATATTTCTTTTTGAACGGGTTATTAAAGCCACGTTTTGGTAAACGGCGAAAGAGCGGAGTCTGTCCGCCTTCAAATTGTATTTTCGTTTCATTTCCAGATCTTGCTGTTGCCCCCTTACCTCCCCTGCATGATGTTTTGCCCATGCCAGAACCCCTGCCACGTCCTACCCTCTTCCTTCGTTTTCTCTCAAAAGGCAAAGCCTTTATATCCATAAAATTCATTCTATTTTCACCCCCCTTAACGCTTCAATCTCTTCTTTTGTTCTTAATGCTTTTAACCCAAACAAAGTCGCCTTAGCTACATTGAGGGGATTTCTCTTTCCGTAACATTTCGACAATATATTTTTTATTCCTGCTGATTCGAGAACAGCGCGTGCCGAAGCTCCTGCTTTTATCCCTGTGCCCGGAGATGCAGGCTTCAAAAAAATATTTGCCGCCTTGAATCTTCCCCAGCTTATATGAGGTATCGTATCTCCTTTTAAGGGAATCTTAACCATCTGTTTTTTGGCTTCCTTAACTGCTTTATTCACTGCATTGGGCACTTCCCGTGCCTTGCCAAATCCGATACCAACGCTGCCCTTTTTATCACCAACCACGACAAGGGCACTAAAACTCATCGATTTTCCGCCCTTTGTTACCGTTGTACACCGATTAACCTGCACAACGGTTTCTTCCAAGCTTTTTGGTTCTTCAAAACGCGCCAAATCAGTCTCCTTGTTATGAATCAGCTTTTTTAAAAACTTAAATTATGCTTTCGTGCACTTTCTGCTAAGGCTTTTATCCTGCCGTGATATTTATTGCCACCTTTATCAAACACAACCTTTGTAATCCCAATCTTTATTGCCTCTTCAGCAATCTTTTTTCCCACAATCTCCGCAGCCTTTACATTCCCTCCGTAGGGAACCTGTGTACGAATGTCGGGCGATTGAGTCGAGGCAGCAGCCAACGTTTTCCCGTCCAGATCATTAATAATCTGGCAATATATATTTTTTAAAGTCCGGCAGACACTTAAACGCGGCCTTTCGCTTGTGCCTATTACTTTTACTCTGATTCTAAGATGACGCCTCGTTCTTTTCCGTATTTTTTCCTTAACTCGATTCATGATTAATCCCTTTTAACAACTATGCCGCACCTGATGTGAATGCCTTTCCAGCCTTTCTCCTGATAACTTCATTGTCATATTTAATTCCCATCCCTTTATATGGTTCTGGTGGTTTTTTGCCCCTTATGACGGCAGAAAACTGCCCAACCATTTGTCTATCAGAACCTGAAATAGTAAGCCTTGCAGGGTTTGTAGGATTCGTAACATCGACTTTAATTCCCTGCGGAATATCTAAATGCACCGGATGTGTATAACCAAGCGATAGTACAAGCTCCTTACCCTGCACTTTGGCATTATATCCAAGCCCGACAATTTCAAGTTTTTTTGAAAACCCTTTCGTCACGCCAAAAACCATGTTAGCAATAAGCGCTCGGGTCAGACCATGCAATGCCTTATGATATTTCTCATCTGTAGCCCTTTTTACCTCAACGCACCTGTCTTGTTGATTAAATTCGACGCGAATATCAGGATGAAAGGCCTGCACCAACTTTCCTTTTGGTCCTTCTAAGTTCACCGTATTACCTGTTACAGTAATTTTTACATCATTTGGTACTTTAACTGGTTGTTTTCCTATTCTCGACATATTAGACCTCAATCCTGAATCCTGGTAGAACTCATTACGAAACTATACCAATAAGTTCGCCACCAACTTTAAGCTTCCGGCATTCCTTATCGCTTATCACACCCTTTGAAGTAGAGTAAATAGCAACACCAATTCCACCAAACACCTTACTTATCTCATCAGTCTTTTTGTAAATCCTCCGGCTCGATTTACTGACTCTATCAATTCTGTTAATTATCTGCTGATTTAAAGGACCATATTTGAGATACACCCTGATACTACCTTTATTACCCTCATTCAATATCTCTTTAAATTCCTTGATAAATCCTTCATCCTTTAATATTTTCAAAACAGATAACTTTAGTTTTGATAAGGGAATGTCAACACTTTCACGTTTAATCGTACACGCGTTTCTCATTCTCGTAAACATATCAGAGATCGGATCAGTCATACCCATTATTTTTTTCCTTAATTATGAATGCAGTATTCTAATACTTATCAGAATTGAAATTCATTCTACCAGCTGGCTTTCTTCACTCCAGGAATCTCACCCTTCGAGGCAAGCTTCCTAAAGCAAAGTCTGCAGATCTGAAATCTGCGAAAGTAAGCCCTGCGTCTTCCGCACAATTTACATCTGTTATATTGCCTTGTCTTGTATTTAGGCTCTTTTTTCGACTTTTCAACCAGACATTTTCTAGCCATCCATACTCCCTATTCTAATCTAAAAGGCATCCCTAATAATTTCAACAACATGCAAGATTGTTCATTCGAATTACCAGTAATAACTATGGTAATATCCATACCTTGAACAAATTCAACTGCTTCTATCGTTATTTCAGGAAATACAATCTGCTCAGTAAGACCGATCGTATAGTTACCTCGTCCATCAAAAGACTTTGGGGAAAGTCCACGAAAATCTCTGATTCTTGGTAATACAATACTAATTACACGGTCTAAAAATTCATACATTCTTTTTCCACGAAGTGTTACTTTGCACCCAATCGCCTGATCTTTTCTGAGCTTAAAGCCGGAAATAGCCTTTTTTGCTTTTGTAACAAGTGGCTTTTGCCCGGTAATAACTGTCAGATGTTTCGTTGCTTCTTCAATAAGTTTTTTATTTTCTGTAGCCCTACCAACACCCATGTTAACAACTACCTTTTGAATCTTTGGCACAGATATTTTATTTTTGTACTGAAACTTTTCTATGAGTTGCGGTACTACTTGTTGTTTATATTTTTCTATTAATCTTGTCATATCTTAAATCCTAAAACTTCATTCTGCCGCTATGATTTCAGAACCACAATACGCACATACCCGATGCTTGACGCCATTTTCCAACATTTTCTTTCGCGTCCGCACACCTTTGTCGCTCTTATTACAATTTTTATTTTGACAAACCGGCAACACGTTCGCAATTGCTATAGAAGCCTCTTTCTCAATTCTCCCGCCCTTCGGATTCTTTTGGCTTGGTTTTGTATGCTTATAAATTATATTTACCCCTTTTATTATAACCCGTTTCTTCTCTGTCAAAACCTTTATTATTTTTCCGGTTTTACCAGCCTCATTACCAGACATCACCGCAACCAGATCATTCACACGAACGTGCATAATTCTCTCCACAAATTTTCACCACTTCCTATTATCAGAAATCTGACTACACCACCTCTGCAGCCAGAGATATTATCTTCATAAAATTTTTTTGCCTGAGTTCTCTGGCAACAGCGCCAAAAATACGAGTTCCCCGTGGATTACCATCGTTATCAATAATTACGATGGCATTTTTATCGAATTTTAAAAACGATCCATCGTCTCTGCGAATATTTTTTTTGGTTCGAACAACAACACCTTTTACCACGTCCCCTTTTTTCACCACACCTTCAGGGATCGCTTTCTTTACTGCAGCAACAATAACGTCTCCTACACTAGCACACTTTCTGCTCGTCCCTCCGAGCACTTTGATGCATGTCGCCCTTTTGGCGCCACTATTATCAGCAATGTCAAGCTTCGTTTGTTCCATTATCATTTAAAAACTCCATTTCTTCTTTAACGGTTCGCTTTTTCAATAACCCTGACTAACTTTGTTGCTTTCGTTTTACTCAGCGGCCTTGTCTCAATAATTTCGACCTTATCCCCAACTCTCGCCTCTTTCTTCTCGTCGTGCGTTTTATACACGGTAGACCGCTTTATATACTTACCATACTTTGCATGTTTTACAAGACGCATTACTTCTACAACAATCGTCTTTTGCATCTTATCGCCTATTACCATGCCAACAACTTTTCTTCTTCTGCCTCTCACACTTTCTTCCTTCATCACTTACCAACTCCTTCTACCTGAGATGGATAATTAATGCCTAACGCCATCTCTCTATGAATCGTTTCCAATCGCGCAATATTCCTGCGAATACGCTTCCTCTGTGCTGGATTCCTTGTTTCACCGGTCAGCCATTGAAACTGAATATTTAGCAATTCTCGCCTGCTGGCATCGATTTCATCTAGTATTTCCTGCCTGGATTTGCCTCTGATTTCATTAGTCTTCAAATTGTCTTTCTCCTTTGTACGAGCCTTACTTTCACTGGCATTTTATGAGCTATTCTGTTAAACGTTTGCCTGGCCATCTCCTCATTAATACCGCTAAGTTCATACAACATCGTACCTGGCTTTACTACGGCAACCCAAAATTCAGGTTCTCCTTTTCCTTTGCCCATACGAGTTTCTATAGGTTTCGAAGAGACAGATTTATGAGGAAATACTCTGATAGTCAACGTTCCCTCTCTCGGAAGATATTGTGATGCAGATACCCTACCTGCCTCCAGCTGCTGAGCAGTTATCCATCCTGGCTCCAAAGACTGCAAACCAAACTCACCAAAGGCAACCGTATTGCATCTTGTAGCATTACCCTTAATTTTCTGCCTTTGCGACTTTCTGAACTTCACCCTCTTTGGCATTAGGCGCATGTTTCATCTCCTTCTCAGAACTTATTAAGCCTTTATATATCCAAACCTTCACCCCGATTACCCCATACGTAGTTTTTGCTTCAGCAAAACCGTAATCAACATCGGCCCTTAATGTATGCAAAGGAACGCTACCGAATGACATTTTTTCAGTCCTGGCTATTTCAGCTCCTCCCAACCTACCGGCGACCTGCATTTTTACCCCTATTGCTCCGGCGTCTACCGATGTATCCATTGCTTTTTTCATAGCCCTTCGAAAAGCAGCCCGTTTTTCCAGTTGTTCCGCAATATTCTCTGCAACAAGCTGTGCATACAATTCAGGTTTGGTAATTTCTTTTATTTTTATGACGACCTCACGACCAATAAATTTTTGGATTTCATCTTTTAATTTATCTACTTCTGCACCCTTCCTGCCAATAATCAAACCAGGACGAGCCGTGTGCAGAGTAACTTTTGCATCTTGTCGAGTTCTCTCAATTGATATGCAGGGGATACCAGCAAAGCCGTAACTTTTTTTTAATTATTTTCCGTATCTTCTGGTCTTCAACAAGTAAAGAACCAAAGTCTTTTTTATCTGCATACCAAAGGGATTTCCATCCCTGGGTAATACCTAAACGCAGACCTATCGGGCTAACCTTTTGACCCATTTCATCTCCTTACCTATTTCCTAATCTGAGCATTCTTTAATTTTTCAGACAACACTACCGTGATATGACTGGTGCGTTTTAAAATACGACCCGACATGCCACGTGGTCTGGTACGCTGCCATTTTCTCGTTGGCCCGGCATCAACAAGAGCCTGTGTCACGAAAAGTGAATCAATGTCAACTTCCAAATTCTCATTTGCAGCAGCTATTGCTGCCCTTATTGTTTTATCAATCATATAAGATGATCGTTTGTGAGTTACTCTCAAAATTCTTAATGCATCGTTTACCGATTTCCCTCGAACAAGGTCGATCACATAACGCGCTTTTCTTGGTGATATCCTTGCATATTTATAACTAGATCTGAATTCCATTGCCGTAATACCTTTCAGGACAACAATTATATAATCAACAATACCTTCTCAGTATCAATGAGGTGCTTCTTTCTTCTTCACACCACCATGAGCTCTAAAAATCCTCGTTTGAGCAAACTCGCCTAGTTTGTGACCCACCATATCATCGGTGACAAAAAGCTTTTGAAACGTTTTGCCGTTGTGTATCATAAAGGTATGAGATACAAATTCCGGCGCAATTGTACAACTTCTGGACCATGTCTTTATAGGTTCATTCCCACCGGCATCTTTTTGCTTTAACACTTTTTGCATCAATTTGCCGTCAAGATATGGTCCTTTTTTAACTGAACGACTCATAGAATCTCCTGCGTAGTACCGTAAATGTCACTTCTATAGATTACCTCTTGCCCCAACCCTTCTCCTGCGGATAATAAACTTATTACTCAAAGACTTCTTTTTTTCTTGTTTTCCCGCCTTTAGCAAGCAGTCCAGTCCTGGAACATGGATGTCTTCCACCGCCACTTCTACCTTCCCCCCCACCCAATGGATGCGCTACAGGATTTTGAGCAACACCTCTTACATGAGGTCTTCGTCCTTTCCATCTCTTTCTGCCAGCCTTCCCTAAACGAATATTAACATGCTCAGCATTCCCTATCTTTCCAATGGTTGCTCTGCAGCCATAAAATACTTTCCGTACCTCTCCCGATGGAAGAACTATGTGTGCATAGTTCCCTTCCTTGGCCATAAGCTTAGCTGTTCCACCAGCAGAACGCACTAACTGGCCCCCCTGGCCAACGCGTACCTCAATATTATGAATTTCCAAACCTAGCGGAATATTCTTAATTGGCATACAATTGCCAATTTCAGGCTCAACCTTTTCACCAGACATTAATATCTGACCGACTCGTAAATTGTCCGGAGCAAGGATATATCTTTTTTCACCGTCTGCATAATGAAGCAACGCAATACGTGATGACCTGTTAGGATCATATTCTATACCTGCGACTTTAGCAGGAATATTATCCTTCTTGCGTTTAAAATCAATTATTCTGTAATGACGTCTGCTCCCACCACCTATGTGCTCTGCAGTTATCTTACCTTCGGTGTTTCTGCCACCTGTCTTCTTCTTAGGCTCCAGTAATGATTTTTCAGGTCTCTTCTTGGTGATTTCTGAAAAATCGGAAACACTCGCAAATCTTCTTCCGGCAGTTACTGGTTTATAATAAATAATACCCATAAATATCAGTCCCTTTTTCTTAAGTTCGCCAGGTCTTTAATACCCGAGATCTATTGTGCTTCCTTCCTTCAGGGTAATTACAGCTTTTTTCCAATCTTTTGTTCTGCCAATCTTAAATCTCACCCTTCTCTGCTTTCCTTTCCTGACCAGCGTTCTGACGTCTTCAACTTTTACGTTGAAAAACTTTTCCACTGCTTCCTTAATCTGAATTTTGTTTGCCTTTAAATCAACTTCAAAGTGATAAGAGTTTGTAGCTTCACCATCAGCAACACTCTTCTCTGTGCGTAAAGGCCTTTTAATAATTTGATAAACATCCATAAAGCGTACAACTCCTATTGTATTTTACTTAGTGCATCACGTGTTAGTAGTACTTTCTTTGGCTTAAGTACTTCGTAGGCATTCAGCCCTGAGCTCGTCAAAACTTTGACATAGGGGATATTTCGAGCTGATTTCCAAACCCCTTCGTTTGCTTGAGGTATTACAATCAGACAACTGTCGCCAACAATTCCGAGTGCTTTTAACGTACTTGCCATGTGTTTTGTTTTTGGAGTGTCGAAATTAAAATCATCAACTACAATTAACTCATTATCTCGCACCCGCACTGCTATAGCTGAGTAAAGCGCAGACTTCTTTGCCTTTCTTGGAATCGTGTAAGAATAATCCCGAGGCCTTGGACCAAAAGCAATCCCACCACCCTTCCAAAGAGGAGAACGAATACTGCCAGCCCTAGCTCTCCCTGTGTGTTTTTTGAACCCACGGTTTTTTTCCCACCTCCAGCTACCTCTCCTCTTGTTTTTGTTGACGCATTCCCTTGCCTTTTATTTGCTTCGTACATCGTTATGACATCGCGCAACAAAGTCGTACGGATAGGCATACCAAACTTCTTTTCGTCGAGTTGGATACGATCTATTTTTTCACCTTGTTTGCTATATACAGGTATTTCCATAGTCTTATTTACTTACTTTCTCCACCTTTGTCTTATTGAGTATAAGATAACTTCCTTTATGCCCTGGAACGGCACCTCTCAAAAATAACAGATTTTTCTCCGCATCGATTTTAACCACGTCAATATTCTTTATCGTTACACGTTCTGCACCCAACCTCCCAGCCATTTTCTTGCCTCGAATTACTCTTCCCGGATCGGTATTCGAACCGATTGAACCTGGCGGGCGATGCCTTGTTGACCCATGGGTGTTAAGACCGCCCTTAAAATTCCATCTTTTCATCACACCGGCATAGCCTTTTCCTTTGGTTAGGCCAATCACATTAATCATTTTAACATCTTGAAGCATGCCCACATTGATAGTTTGTCCTAACTTTATATCCGCACCCGATTCAGATTTCACCTCACAAACAAATCTTTTTGGCTCTAAATTCAATTTCGCAACATGACCAATTTCGGGTTTTGTTGCATGCTTCTTTTTCCTGTCATCGAATCCCAGCTGGACTGCCGAATAACCGTCATTTTCAACCGTTTTAATTTGCATGACACTGCATGGCCCAGCCTGAATCAGAGTTACCGGCAACAATTTACCGTCATCTGAGTATATCTGTGTCATTCCTATTTTTTTTCCGAGTAAACCACTCAACATCCTTATCTACCTCACCCTTTAAAATTTAAGCTTTTATCTTAATCTCAATACCAGCCGGCATATTTATCTTATTCAATGCGTCCATAGTCTTTGCCGTGGGTTCGAAAATATCGATCAATCTTTTATGCGTCCGTATTTCAAACTGTTCCCTGGATTTTTTGTCAACATGCGGAGACCTAAGCACGGTATAGCGCTCAATACGAGTGGGTAAAGGAACAGGGCCAAATACCTTTGCCCCGGTACGCTTTGCTGTTTCCACGACCTCCAAAGATGATTGATCTAATATCCTATGGTCGTATGCCTCCATGCGTATTCTTATTTTCTGATCCAGCACCATAATACTCCAATAAAGAAAACGATAAACTAATTGCAAAAGGGTACTATACTATCACGTAATTTAAGAAAGTCAACGCTAAAATGATTTTTATTCAATAATTTTCGTAACAACACCAGCGCCGACCGTCTTTCCGCCTTCACGAATGGCGAACCTTAAACCCTCATCCATCGCCACTGCCGTCAACAACTCAACATTCACCTTCACATTATCCCGCATCATCACCATCTCCGCCCCTCCCG